>LNFL01000100.1 GCA_001464275.1 Actinobacteria bacterium Ga0077560
GCAGCAGTCGCTGGCCCGGGTGGCGGAGATGGTGGCCCAGGACGTGGAGCCCGACGTCCTGTTCGGGGTGGTCGCCGAGGAGGTGGGGCGGCTGTTCGAGTCGGACGGCGCCGGAGTCGCCCGGTTCGACGGGGACGTGATGCGCATCGCCGCGCGCTGGGGGGACGACCCGGGGCTCACGGCCGAGGCGGCCGGCGAGTCGCCGCTGGAGGGCGACCGCGCCAGCGCCGAGGTCGCCCGCACCGGGCGGCCCGCGCGGTACGACCGCTGGCTGCCCGACCAGAGCGGCCGGGTGCAGCGCAGCTCGGTGGCGGCGCCGGTGCGGGTGGCGGGCCGGCTGTGGGGCGCCGTTGGCGCGGTCAACACCACCCGCGGACGCTTCGAGGACGGCGCGGAGGACCACCTGGCGCGGTTCGGCGAGCTGCTCGCCCTCGCGATCTCGAACGCCCAGATGCGCGCGCGGCTGATCGCCGAGGCCACCACGGATCCGCTCACCGGGCTCGCGAACCACCGCAGCTTCAAGGAGCGCCTGGCCGAGGAGATGGCCCGGGCGCAGCGGCACCGCCGCCCCCTTGCGCTGGCGGTCATCGACCTCGACCACTTCAAGCGGGTCAACGACCGCTTCGGCCACCAGGTGGGCGACGCCGTGCTGGTCGAGGCGGCCCGGCGCCTGCGCGAGCGCTGCCGCGCCACCGACCTCATCGCCCGCGTCGGCGGTGAGGAGTTCGCGTGGCTCATGCCCGAGACCGACGGTCTCGACGCGTGGCAGGCCGCCGAGCGGGCACGCGAGGCGCTCGCGGGCACGTTGTTCGCGACGGCCGGGCGGGTGACCGCCTCCATCGGGGTGTGCGACCTCACCCACGCCGGCACCGCGGACGACCTGTACCGGTTCGCCGACGGCGCGCTCTACTGGGCCAAGCACCACGGCCGGGACGTCGCGTTCATGTACTCGCCGGACGTCGTGGAGGTGCTCTCCGACGCCGAGCAGGCCGAGCGGCTCCTGCGCCACCAGGCGATGCAGAGCATCCGGGTGCTGGCGCGCGCCGTGGACGCCAAGGACACCTCGACCCGCGAGCACTCCGAACGGGTGGCCGACACGGCCGTCGCGATCGCGACGGCGCTCGGCTGGCCCGTCGAGCGCGCGGCCCTGCTGCGCGAGGCGGGCCTGGTGCACGACGTCGGCAAGATCGCCGTCCCGGATTCGATCCTGTCCAAGCCGGGCCGGCTCACCCCCGAGGAGTACGAGACCATCAAGACCCACGCCGCGGCCGGGGCGGAGATCGTCGCGGACGTCCTGATGAAGGAGCAGGTGGCCTGGGTGCGCGGCCACCACGAGCGCTGGGACGGGAACGGGTACCCGGACGGCCTGGCCGGCGAGGAGATCCCCGACGGCGCCCGCATCCTTGCCCTGGCCGATTCATGGGACGTCATGACCTCGGCCCGCGCGTACCAGGACCCGCTGCCGTTCGACCGGGCCGTCGCCGAGTGCGAGCGGTGCGCGGGGACGCAGTTCTGGCGGCCCGCGGTCGAGGCCCTGGTGCGCCTGCACGAGGTGGGCGCCCTGGAGCGCGCCGACACCTCCTCCGCGATCCGGTAGTCAGCCCGGCCGCTGCTCCGCCACGGTCTGGACGAACACGTCCACGATCGCGGGGTCCGACTCCCGTCCCAGCCGCCGGGCCCGCCCGGCCACCTCGTGGGCCTCGGCGAGGCTGGTGCCCCCGGGGAGGGCGAGGGTGAGGTAGGCCATCAGCCCGTGCTCGACGGCGACCAGCCGGAGGTCCGAGGGGCGGATCCCGGTGCCCTCCAGGACGGCCGCGGTGAGGACCGCCCCGGCGTCGCGTGTGTGCTGGGCGCGCGCGGCGCTCGCCGCAGCCTCCAGCGGCTCCAGGTGGGCGTGCACCGCGGTCACCTCCGGCGCCTCGTCGCGCACCGCGGCCTCGATGCGGGCCACGGTCGCCTCGGCCTCGGCCAGGGGGGTGTCGGGGGGAAGCTTGAGGTGCAACGACGCCTCGTAGCGGCCGTCCAGGTCGATGAGCCGCACGTTGTGGACCTCCCGGACGCGGTCCACCCCCTGCGCCGCGGCGCGGACGCGCTCACCGAGGTCGCCACCGCCGGGCTCCACGTGGACGACCGCGTCCACGCCGGGCAGCGCCTCCTCCAGCACGCGCTCCACGGCGTCGGCCGCCGTGTGCGCCTGCGACAGGGCGGCGCCCGGGGCGATCGCCACCACGGCGTCGGCGAAGTGGCGGCCCGCCGCGGTGCGCAGCCGCAGCCGGCGGACCTCCACCTCGGGCTCCAGCGCCGCCAGCGCCCGCCGGGCGCGCTCGACGTCGGGCGCGGAGGCCCGGTCGAGCAGGATGTCCGCGTTGCGGCGCATCAGGGTGCCGGAGGCGGCGAACACCAGCACCGCGACCACGATGGCGGCGATCGGGTCGGCGATGGGGTGCCCGGCGTCCACCAGGATCAGGCCCACCACCACCGCGACGGTGCCCGCCAGGTCTCCGGCGAAGTGCAGGGCGCCCGCCGCCAGCGCGGGGCTGCCGTGCCGGCGGGACGCCCGCCACGACGCGGTGGCGCGCGCGGCGTCGAGCACGATCACGAACGCCAGCGTCCCGTAGACCCATGCGCTGGTCGTCACCTCGCCCGGGTCGGTGAGCCGCCGCGCCGCCTCGACCACGATGGCGATGCTGGCGACGGCGAGGATGAGCCCCTCGATGAGCGCGGACAGGTGCTCGGCCTTGCCGTGCCCGTACGGGTGGTCCTCGTCCGGCGGCCGCCCGGCGACCCGCAGCGCCATGTAGGCCAGCAGCGCCGCCACCAGATCGGTGCCGCTGTGCACGGCCTCCGAGATCAGCGCCAGCGAGCCTGAGGCGATGCCGGCCGTGAGCTTCACCGCGATCAGCACCAGCGCAGCGGCCACCGAGAACAGGGCGGTGCGCGCGGCCGCGGACGTGGACGACGCGGGGCGGGTGTGGGGGGTCGGCATCGGGCGGTAGTGTCCCAGGGGTGAGGCGACTTCTCGATGCGCTGACCGTCACGGATGCCCAGGGGACCCGGTATCCGCCGTCGGTGATGTGGCGCAAGACGGCGGTCCTGGTGGCGGGCTCCATCGCGCTGGTGGGCGCCGTCTTCGTCATCGGCGCCATCTGGGAGGCGTTCCAGTGATGCGCCGCGCGCTGCTCGCCGTGGCCGCGCTGCTGGCCGCCTGCGTGCCCGCCGTGGGCATCACCGCGCCCGCCGGGGTCCGGGTGGAGACCGTCGCCCGCGGCATCCCCGAGCCCACCGCCATCGCCTTCGACCGCGACGGCGGCATGTGGGTGACCTCCGGCGGCAACCTGGCCAAGCCGCACAACGGGGTCTGGTACGTGCCGGCTCCCGGCGCCCGCCCGCGTCAGGTGGTGAGCCGGCTGTTCATCGCGCTGGGCCTGGTCTGGCGCGATGGCGTCCTCTACGTGAGCCACGTCGCGCCGTTCGACGACTCGGGCGCGGCGGTGTCGCGCCGGCGGGGTCGCGTGACCGCGTTCACCGGCTGGAACGGCACCCGCTTCACCGGCAGCCGGGCCGTCCTGCGCGGCCTCCCGGTGGGCCGGCACACGATGGACAACATCGTGCTGGGCCCCGACGACCGGCTGTACGTGGGCATCGGCAGCCGCTTCGACAACGTGGCGTCCCCCGAGCGCCTGTCGGCCACCGTCATCAGCTTCGACCCGGACGCCCGCCCCGCCGTCCCGCGCATCGAGGCCCGCGGGCTGCGCAACCCCTACGGCCTCGCCTTCGTGCCGGGCACCGCCGACCTGCTGGTGACCGAGAACGGCCGCGACGACCTGGGGCTCACCCGCCCGCCGGACGAGGTGAACCTGGTGCGCACCACGGGACCGGCGCCGCACTTCGGGTTCCCGGCCTGCTGGGGACAGGGCGGGGCTCCCTGCCGGGGCCGCACGGGCGCCCTGGTGAAGACCGCGGCGCACGCCTCCACGGACGGCATCGCCGTGGCCTCCCGCTTCGGGGCGTTCGGCCTGTCGGCCTTCATCGCCAACAACGGCTCCACGCTGTTCGACGACCCGCCGACGACGAACGTGCAGCGCATCGCGCTCACGCCGGTGCCCGGCGGCTACCGGGCGCGCCTGGTGCCGTTCGCCTCCGGATTCCGCAGCTACGACCCGCTGGGGCTGGCGCTCGGGCCGGACGGCGCGCTGTATCTGACGCTCTGGCTGTCGGGTCGCGTGGTGCGCTTCGTCCCGTCCACATGACGGTGTAGTGTGCGGGGCAATTCGTCCCGGAAAGACGATGACGCCCATCCCGGATCAATTGCACCCGTTCCAGCCCGACGAGCTCCGCTCGATGCCGGCCCGCCAGCTCCGCGCGCTGGTTTCCGCGGCCCGTCGTGAGCGTCAGGCGATCCATCAGCAGGCGGTCTCGAAGGGCGCCGACACCGAGCTGGGGCAGCGTCTCGCCGACGTGGACGCCCTCGAGCTGGCCTGCCGGGCGGAGCTCACCCGCAGGGGCCGGTTCCGCACGCTGCGCCGGGCGCTGATCGCCGCGCGCTCGCAGCTCTAGCCCGGCCGCGGCTCCGCGGGCGGCGTCCACACCAGGTCGGGTGCGTCCAGCAGCGACAGGTCGGCGGCCGTCTCGTCGACCACGCGCGAGGCGTTCGCGGCGATCGCATCCTCGAACAGGTTCCGGATCTCGCGCGCGTTCCCGAAACCGCGGCCCGCGGTGGCGACCATTTCGGCGCAGATCTCCGTGAGGCGCAGGTCCGCGGCGGGGGTGAGCCGGTAGTCGTACCGGGTCGCCATCCTGCGGAAGATCTCCCCGAGTTCCTCGGGGGTGTACGACGGGAAGCGCAGCTGCGTCGGGAACCTGCTCCGCAGGCCCGGGTTGCTGGAGAGCAGCTCCTCGATCTCGTCCTCGTAGCCGGCGAGGACCACCACCAGCCGCTCCCGGTCGTCCTCCATGCGCTTCAGCAGCGCGGCCAGCGCCTCGTGGCCGAAGTCGGACTCGCCGCCCCGGACGAGCGCGTACGCCTCGTCGATGAACAGCACCCCGTCCAGGGCCTGCTGGACCACGGCGTCCACCTTCGGCGCGGTCTGGCCGATGTAGCCGGCCACCAGGCCGGCCCGGTCCACCTCCACCAGGTGCCCGCGGGACAGGGCGCCGATGCCCGCGTAGATGCGGCCCAGCAGGCGGGCCACCGTGGTCTTGCCCGTGCCGGGCGGCCCGCTGAACACGAGATGCAGCGACACGTCGGGGGTGCGCTTGCCGGACTCCCGGCGGCGGCCCTGCACGATGATGAGGTCCTTGAGCCGCTCCACCTCGGCCTTGATCCCGGCGAGACCCACCAGTGCGTGGAGCTCCTCCAGGGCGGCGCGCATGTCGGCCTCGCGCTCCTCCGGGGTGGGCTCCGGTGCGGTGGACGCCGCGGCGGGGGCCGCCGGCGGCCCGCCGGCGGCGACGCGCGTGGCGTCGGCGCCGCGCCCCACCTGGGTGAGGGCGTCGGCGAGTTCCTGCCGCACCACCCGCAGGACGTCCGGATCGAGGGGGCGGGCGTCGGCCGCGCCGCCGGCGGCGCGCTCGAGCGCCGCCACCGCGGCCGCCGGATCGCCGACCGCACGGCACGCGGAGGCCAGCAGGCGCAGTGCGCGCACCGTCGCCCAATCGCCGTCGCCGCGCAGGCGGTTGGCGGTGTCCACCGCCTCCTGCAGCACCTCGCGGGCACCTGCGTGATCGCCCCGGGCGATCCGCGTGGCGCCGAGGTCGGCGAGCCACCCGCCCGCGAGCAGGTCCATGCGCCCCGCCTGCCGGGCGCCGTCCACCGCCCGGGCGAGCAGGGCCTCGGCCTGCTCCTTGTCGCCGCGGGCCAGCGCGAGCCGCCCCTGCATGCGGTCGGCGAGCGCGGTCTCGGCCGGTCCGGTCGCCGCGCGGGCCAGCCGCTCGGCCGTCTGCTCGGCGTCGCGCAGGCGCCCCTCGGTCATGGCCCGCTCGAATGTGGTGCGTAACAGCTCAAGACGGTCGGTCGGCACGGCGATGAGTCCGGAAGGAGGGGATGTCGCGGGCGGGCCGAGTCTAGAGCCCCGATGGCCCGCGGCGGACCCCCGGCGTGGCCGGTCCGGTCGCGCGCTACCGTTCGCCGGGGGCCATGGGCCCGCAGGCCGGTGAGGACCGGGAGGGTTGGATGCCGTTGTGGCTCATCGTGGCGCTGGTGGTCGTGGGGCTGGTGCTGGCCCTGGTGGTGCACGACCTCACGCAGCGCAAGCACGCGATCCTCAGGAACTTCCCGCTGGTCGGGCACTTCCGGTACCTGCTGGAGGCCATCGGCCCGGAGCTGCGCCAGTACATCGTCACCGGCAACGACGAGGAGCGGCCGTTCAGCCGCAACCAGCGCCGCTGGATCTACTCGTCGGCCAAGCGCCAGAACAACTACTTCGGGTTCGGCACCGACAACGACATCGAGGGGACGCCGGGCTACCCCATCATCAAGCACTCCGCGTTCCCGTGCCCGCCGCCGCCGGGCGGCGACCCGCCCGGGCATCCGGTGCCCTGCGCGAAGATCCTCGGGGCCGCCCGCGGCCGCCGGCACGCCTTCCGGCCGCCGTCCATCGTGAACGTGTCCGGCATGAGCTTCGGATCCCTCTCGGGCGCCGCGGTCGAGGCGCTCAACTCGGGTGCCCGCCTGGCGGGATGCCTGCAGAACACCGGCGAGGGCGGTCTGTCGGACCACCACAAGCGGGGCGGGGAGCTGATCTTCCAGATCGGGACCGCCTACTTCGGCTGCCGTGACGACAACGGCCGGTTCAGCATGGACCGGCTGGTGGAGCTGTGCGCCGCCAACCCGGTGCGCGCGATCGAGATCAAGCTCAGCCAGGGCGCGAAGCCGGGCGTCGGCGGCCTGCTGCCCGCCGCGAAGGTGACGCCCGCCATCGCGGCGGCCCGCGGCATCCCGGTGGGCGTGGACTGCCAGAGCCCGTCGGGTCACTCGGAGTTCCGCGATGTCGACTCGATGCTGGACTTCGTGGAGCGCGTCGCGGACGCCACCGGCCTGCCGGTGGGGGTGAAGGCCGCCGTCGGTGAGATGGACTTCTGGGAGGAACTCGCGGAGCGCATGTCCACCGAGGACCGCGGCGTGGACTTCATCACCATCGACGGCGGGGAGGGCGGCACCGGCGCCGCGCCCCTGGTGTTCGCCGACCACGTGGCCCTGCCGTACCTGCAGGCCCACAACCGGGTCTACAAGACGTTCGCGGTGCGCGGCCTGCAGCACGACGTGGTGTTCATCGGCGGCGGGAAGCTGGGCATGCCCGAGTCGGCCCTGCTGGCCTTCGCGCTGGGCGCGGACATGGTCCACGTGGCCCGTGAGGCGATGATGGCGGTGGGCTGCATCCAGGCGCAGCGCTGCCACACCGACAAGTGCCCCACCGGCGTCGCCACCCAGTCGGCCTGGCTGCAGCGCGGCCTCGACCCGGAGCTGAAGTCGGTGCGGCTGGCCAACTACGTGACGGTGCTGCGGCGCGAGCTGGTGGCGCTGGCCCGCACGTGCGGCCACCCGCATCCCGCGTTCATGACGCCCGACCACTTCGAGTTCCTCACCGGCGGCCGGGCGGAGCCGGCGACCGAGCGCTTCGACCTGCTGCCCGGTTGGACGACGCCGCGCCGCGAGGACCTCGCGGAGGTCACCCGGATCATGGCCGGCGAGACCGCCGCGGGCGCGTCACCGGAGGCCTCGCGAGGTAGCATGGCCGCATGACCGAGGATCACGGCACGCTGCGGCCCGCGTGGCACTGGTACGCCCTCGCGGCGGTCCTCCTGCTGGTCCTGCTGGGACTGGACCTGGCCGGCGCCCTCGACGTCCTGGGACCCAGCGGGCCCTAGTGCGCGCGGTCGTCACCCCGTCGACCGGGGCGGCGCCGGCGCTGCGCGAGGTCCCAGAACCGGGTGACGTCCCCGGCCGGGCGCTGGTGCGGCTGGCCGCGGCGGGGCTCAACCCCGTCGACCTGGCGATCGCCGCCGGCCGCTTCTACCTGCCGGTTCCCGATGCGCCGCGAGTCGCCGGTGCCGAGGCCGTCGGCGTGGTGGTGCGCTCGGGCGTCCACGCGCCCGGGACGCTGGTGTGGAGCCTGGAGCCCACGGGGCGCTTCGGCGAGGTGTTCTCGGCGGCCGACGCCGCGCTGGTCCCGGTGCCCGACGGGCTCGGGCCGGTGGAGGCCGCCGCGATCGGCATCGCGGGCCTCGCGGGCTGGATGCCGGTGCGTGACCGCGGTGCCCTGCGGGAGGGCGAGACGGTCGCGGTGCTGGGGGCGGGCGGCGTGGCGGGGCAGGTGGCGGTCCAGGCGGCCGTGCTCGGCGGGGCGGGACGGGTGATCGCCCTCGCCCGCGGCGCGGCGTCACTGGACCGGGCCCGGTCGCTGGGGGCCCACGACGCGATCGCGCTCACCGAGGGGGACGACCCCGGCGCGGCGCTGCGGCGGGCGGCGCCCGGCGGCGTCGACCTGCTGGTGGACACGCTCTGGGGCGCGCCCCTCGCGTCGTGCCTGGCGGCGCTCGGCCGCGGCGGGAGGGTGGTGCAGGTGGGCAGCTCGGCCGGCCAGTCGGCCCCGATCGTGGCGGGCCCGCTGCGCGGCGGGCGCATCGACATCCGCGGCTTCTCGGTGTTCAGCGAGGCGCCCGAGGACCTGGGCTCGGCGTACGCGGCGCTGGCACGGGCCGTGGCGCGCGGTGAGGTGCGCATCGACGTCCGGTCGTTCCCGCTGGAGGACGCGCCGGAGGCCTGGGCCCTGCAGGCGGCCGGGACCGGCGGCGCGAAGCTCGTGCTCGTCCCGTGATCTGGGTGCAGGAGCAGGTGGTGCTCGCGGCGCGCCCGCGCGGCGTCCACCTGGTCACCCGCGACCTGTTCGGCGCCGTTCCGGGCCTCGACGGCATCGCCGTGGGGATGGTGCACCTGTTCATGCGCCACACCAGCGCGTCGCTGGCCCTGAACGAGAACGCGAGCCCCGACGTGCGGCGCGACCTGGACCGCTGGTTCGACCACGTGGTGCCCGACGACACCCCGTGGTTCGAGCACACCCTCGAGGGGCCCGACGACATGCCGGCGCACGTGAAGTCGGTCATCGTCGGCAGCTCGCTCACCATCCCGCTGCGCGACGGGCGCCCGCTGCTGGGGACCTGGCAGGGGGTGTACCTGTGCGAGCACCGCGACCACGGCGGGTCGCGGGCCGTGGTGGTCACCGCATGGGGCGCGCCGGGCTGAGCGCCCGGGCGCCCGGCGTGGCCGGGCGCCGCCGGGCCCGCCCCGCGTCAGTCCTCCAGGGGATCCACGCCGCCGCGCGCCGCGCCGCCGGGCATCTCCAGCAGATCGCCGCCGCGCCCGCCCGCCCCGGCGCGGTCCGGCCCCGCGCCCACCAACCGGAGCCCGGGCGCGGCCGGCGCGGCCACCGGCACCGGATCACGCATCCGCACCGCGCGCACCAGGGCCCGCCCCGGGCTCCAGACGGTCGCGCCGCGCACCAGGAAGCGGGCGCTGGCGACCATGGACTCCAGGCAGGTCACGGTGGGCGCCCAGCCGCCGCCGGGCCGCGGGGCGGGGGAGAACCGCATCAGGGGCAGCCCGCCGTCGGCGGCGCGGCGGTCCCGGTCGGCCGGCTCGGCCAGGCCGTGCCCGATGACCGCGGTCTCCACCAGCAGCATGCCGCCGGGGCGCACCAGGCCCGCCAGGGTGTCGAGCGCGAGCAGCGGGTGCCGCAGGTCCTCCAGCAGACCCAGGCACAGCACCAGGTCGAAGGGCCCCCCGGCCTCCTCGCCCAGGTCGTAGATCTCGCCCGGCACGGAGGCGACGCGGGAATGGCGCAGCTCACGCGCCAGCAGGAACCCGTCGCTCGGGGCGCCCAGGTGGGCGGCGCTCACCCGCGCGCCGCGGTGCTCCATCTCGAAGGCGAAGAAGCCGTCCTGGCAGCCGGCCTCCAGCACGCGCAGCCCGTCCATGCGCGGGGCCAGGTCCAGACGCCGCAGGAGGGGGAGTGGATCGGCCTCCCCGGGGGCATGGACGCCGGGCACGACCTCGAAGGACTGGCGCCATCGCGGGACCTCCGCGACCAGGCGCGCGGCCTCCGGGACGGTGACGCCGGTCGCGATGCGGGCACTCATCGCAGCCTCCTGTCCGGGGCTCGCGGCCCCATTGGTCCACGTGCCCCCCGCTTCGGCACGACGTGCGCGGACTTGATGGGCAGATCGTCATGGAAATGACATGACGAACGACATCACGGGTGCCTCGTGCGTGCGCGAGGCTTGGCGCGTGGAGGCGCCGGTCCCCATCGCGCAGGGCAACGGGGCCACATGGCGCCGCGCCGTGGTGCGGGTGGTGCGTGACGACCGGTCATGGATCGCCTCGGCGCTCGCGGTGTCCCTCCTGATCGGCTGGGGCGGCGATGACGCCAGCGGCCTGGCATGGCTGAACCCCGTTGCGCTCGCGCTCCTGCTGGCGGTGCGGTGGGCCGACGCGCGGCGCGGACCCCGGCGGTGGGCGGCCCCGCGCGTGGCGGCGGGCCCGCTGGTGGCCGCCATGGGCTGGGCGGCGGGGATGGCGTACGAGCTCACGCTCGCCGCCGGTGGTGACGGGTACGGCGGCATGCACCCCGAGACCGGACCGTCCTTCGTCATCGCCCAGGGCTACTACGTGCCGGCGGCGCTGGTGACGTGGTGGGCGGTGCGGCGGCACGGGCTGGACACGCGGCGGGCGTTCTTCTTCGCGGGCGCGATGGCGTGGTACGAGGCGCTCACCGTCGGCGCCGTGTCCCTGATCTCACCGCTGTTCGTGCTCGCACCGGCGCTGGCCGCCTACTACGTCACCACCTACGCGCTGTTCGGGATGGCCGGCCTGCTGCTGATCGACCACCGGCGGGTGGCGGGTGCGGAGCCGCGGCCCATCGGGATGCGCCGCCTGCTGCTGCTGGGGGCGCTGGCCGGATCCGCCTGCTGGGCCGTCTTCCTGGCCTGGTCGTATCTGGCGGCCGCCCTGTTCGGCTTCGCGCTCTGACGGCCCGTGCCGGCTACCCGTACCTGCGCTCGAGCCCCTGGTGGTGCGGCAGGTCCGTGACCTGCTCGAAGTCGTGGAAGGACACCATGCGGTCCAGGTGGTCGCGCATCGTGCCCTCGCGCCGCAGGGTGGTGAAGGCCTCCCGCAGCGCCCGCGTGGCCGAGAACAGCCCCGCCAGCGGCGTCACGATCAGGTCGAAGCCAAGGTCGTGCAACTCGGCGGGGGTGAGCAGGGGGGTCCGGCCGCCCTCCACCATGTTCGCCACGCGCACCGCGCCGGGCGTGGCCTCGGCGATGGCGCGCAGCTCGTCGACCGACCGCGGCGCCTCCACGAAGATCGCGTCGACCCCCACCTCCATCGCCGCGCGCGCCCGGGCCAGGGCGTCCTCCAGCGAGACCGCCGCGCGGGCGTCCGTGCGGGCCACCAGGAACAGGTCCACGCCCTCGCGCGCCAGGTCCCGCACCGCCCGCAGCTTGGCGAGCCACTCCGCCGCGGGGACCACGCGCTTGCCCTCGAAGTGCCCGCACTTCTTGGGCCACTCCTGGTCCTCCAGGAAGATGCCGGCCGCCCCGGCGGCGTGGAACTCGCGGGCGGTGCGCATCGCCGACAGGGCGTTGCCGTAGCCGGTGTCGGCGTCCACGATCACCGGTCCGCCGGCGACCCGGCACACCTCGCGGGCGGTCTGCGCCATCTCGGTCTGGGTGAGGTAACCGAAGTCCGGGGCCGCCAGCCGGGCGGCGGACACCGAGTAGCCCGACACGAACGACACCTCGAACCCGGCCTCCGCGGCCAGGCGCGCGCTCAGCGCGTCGTACACGCCGGGCATGTTGATCGTGCGTCCCGCGGCCAGCAGCTCGCGGATCCGCGCGGCGCCGGTCACAGGTCCACCTCCACAGGCACGCCCACGAGGCTCCCGTACTCGGTCCATGCACCGTCGTAGTGGCGGGCGGGCACGCCCAGCAGCTCGTGCAGGGCCAGCCAGGTGTGCGACCCGCGCTCCCCGATGCGGCAGTACACGATGCACTCCTCCTCCGGGCGCAGCCCGGCGTGGTCGAAGATCGCCCGGATCTCGTCGTCGGTGCGGTACGCGCCGTCCTCGCGGACCAGCGCGAACCACGGCACGTTGACGGCGCCCGGGATGTGGCCGGGCACCTGCGCCTGCTCCTGCGGCAGGTGCGGCGGGGCCAGCATCTCGCCGCGGAACTCGGCGGGGGCGCGCACGTCCACCAGCCGGATCCCCGGGGTGTCGATGGCGGCGATGACCTCGTCCCGGCCCACCCGGAACGCCTCGCGCACCGGGGCCAGCGGGCCCGGATCGGCGTGCGGGGTCTCCGCCGTGGCCCGCGTGAGCCGCCGGCCCTCCATCTCCCAGCGGCGCCGGCCGCCGTCCATCAGGCGCACGCGGTCGAACCCGCTGTGGCGCAGCAGCCAGTACGCGTACGCGGCGAACCAGTTCGCGTTGCCCCCGTAGAGCACCACCGTGGTCTGCGGCCCCACGCCGCTGCGGCGCAGCAGCTCGGTGACCCCCTCGGGGCCGATGATCTGGCGGCGCACCGGGTCGCGCAGGTCGTCGCGCCAGTGCCAGCCGATCGCACCGGGGATGTGGCCGCGCGCGTGCGCCGTGGTGTCCTCGTCCACGTCGATGAGGCGAACCGAGGGATCGCCGAGCGCGTCCTCCACCCACCGGGTGTCGACAAGCACCGACTCCCGTGCGCGGCGGGGCTCCGTCATCGCCTCCAGGCTAGCGTTCCCGGGGCGGTACGATGCGGCGCGTGAGGGGGACCGGATGAAGGTACTGGTGTGCGGCAGCACGAGCTGGCGCTGGCCCGACGAGGTCGCGGCGCGGCTGACGGCGCTCGCCGACGAGGCCGGCGGCGACGGCGGCCGGCTGGAGGTCGTCACCGCGGGTGCCGGCGGGGCGGACCGCTTCGCCGAGGCGGTCGCGCGGGAGCTGGGGGTGGACCGCGTGGTGTTCCGCAGCGGGTGGGACGAGGCGGGCCAGGCATCGCGTCACGACCACGTGCCGCGGATGATCGCGGAGCGCCCCGACCTGGTGCTCGCGTTCCGGGACGCGGGGGACAGCCCGGGCACCGACCGCATCGTCGCCGCGGCGCGCGAGGCGGGCATCCCGGTGACCGAGGTCACCCCGCCCGCGGCGTGACGCGGCGACCTTAACCGGGGCCTAACGCCCGCGGGACGACCGTCACGGGTCCCGCCCCGTGACCGCGTTGTAGCATCGCCCCCATGCGCTCACGAATGCGTTTCATGGTCGCCATCTCGCTCGCGGCGGTGCTCGGCGGATGGCTCATCTGGACCAGCATCGGCGGGTCGATGGAGACGTACGCCTCACCGGGCCAGATCTCCGGCGTCGCGGCGGGTGAGACCATCCGGCTGAACGGCCTGGTGAACGAGGCACCCGTCGACGCCGCCGAGCGCGCGCAGTCGGCGGACGGGCTCACCTTCTGGGTCCAGGAGAAGTTCGATCCCTCCAAGCGGATCAAGGTGGTCTACCGCGGCAGCGTCCCCGACGCGTTCCGCGTGCGCCGCGAGGTGGTCATCACCGGGCGCATGGAGAACGGCACGTTCATCGCCAAGCGGAACTCCCTGGTGACGCTCTGCCCGTCGAAGTTCACCGACACGCCCGCGACCGACACGCCCGCGGCCGGCGGTTCCAAGGGATCGAACTGATCTCGTGAGCCTGCTCGGCCGCGCGCTGCTCCTGCTGGCGCTGCTGTGCGCCCTGTACGCGATCGGCGCGGCGCTCATGTCGCGCCGGGGCGGCCGGCGCTCCCTGCAGCTGTCGGCCGAGCGGGCCGTGTACGCCATGTGCGGGCTGGTCACCGCGGCCACCCTGCTCATGCTGTTCGCGCTGGTCACCGACCAGTTCGAGCTTCGGCACGTGGCCGAGTACTCCAGCTCCACGCTCGCGACCAAGTTCAAGATCGGCGCGCTCTGGGCGAGCCAGGCCGGCTCGCTGCTGCTGTGGGCCTGGATCATGTCCGGGTACGCGGCGCTCGCGGTCTGGCTCAACCGGCGGCGCAGCCGGGAGCTCATGCCGGTGGTGACCGCCGTGCTGATGGCGATCGCCGCGTTCTTCCTGTTCATGCTCAGCTTCCTGAGCAGCCCGTTCGAGACGCTGGGGAGCACGCCCGCCGAGGGCCGGGGCCTCAACCCCCTGCTGCAGAACGAGTACATGATGGCCCACCCGCCGCTGCTGTACCTCGGCTACGTGGGGCTGTCCATCCCGTTCGCCTTCGCGATCGCCGCGCTGGTCACCCGCCGGCTCGACACGCAGTGGATCGGCCACATCCGCCGCTGGACCGTCGTGTCCTGGCTGTTCCTGGGCATCGGCATCCTGCTCGGCTCGCGGTGGGCCTACCACGAGCTCGGCTGGGGCGGGTACTGGGCCTGGGACCCGGTCGAGAACGCCGCGTTCATGCCCTGGCTGGTCGCCACGGCCTTCCTGCACTCCGTGATGGTCCAGGAGCGCCGGGGGATGCTGAAGGTCTGGAACATGGTGCTGGTCGTGCTGACCTTCATCCTGGCCCTCTTCGGCACGTTCCTCACGCGGTCGGGCATCGTGGCCTCCGTCCACGCGTTCGGCGAGAGCACGCTCGGGCCGTTCTTCCTGGGCTTCATCCTGGTGGCGCTCGGCGGCTCGCTGGCGCTGCTCTTCACGCGCCTGCCGGAACTGCGCAGCCGCCACTCGCTGGAGAGCTACATCAGCCGCGAGGCGGTCTTCCTCTACAACAACCTGCTGCTGGTCGGGCTCGCGTTCGCGGTGTTCTGGGGCACCATCTTCCCGGTCATCACCGAGGCCGTGCAGGGCGAGAAGATCACGGTCGGCATCGGCTTCTACAACCAGGTGGCCATGCCCATCGGCATCGCGCTCCTGGTGCTCACCGGCGTCGGGCCGCTCATCCCGTGGCGCAAGGCGTCCGGCGCGCAGCTGCTGCGGCGGTTCGCCACTGCGGGCGCGATCGCCCTCGCCAGCGTCCCGGTGCTGCTGCTGTTCACGGATGCGTGGCAGAACTTCTGGGCCGGCGTCGTCTTCACGGCATGCGTGTTCGTGGTGGCGTGCATCGGGGGCGAGTTCTGGCGCGGCACGAAGGTCCGGCACGCGCTGGGCGGCGTCTCGTGGCCCGGGGCGGCGGTGCAGCTGGTGTCGCGGAATCGCCGGCGCTACGGCGGCTACATCGTGCACCTGGGCGTCGTGCTGCTGTTCGTCGGACTGGCCGGCTCCAGCGCCTTCACCACCCAGCGCGACTTCGCGCTCAACACCGGCCAGCGGGGCGAGGTGGCCGGGTACACGATCGTCAACGAGGGCTTCACCCGCGAGCGCGACGAGCACAAGGGCACGGTCTCGGTGGCCCTCGGCGTGTTCAAGGACGGCGAGCGCGTCACCACCCTCCGGCCCGCCCGCGACTTCTACTTCGCGAGCCAGCAGCCCTCCACCGAGGTGGCGCTGGACAGCCGGCCGGGACGCGACCTGTACGCCGTCCTCGGCGGCCTGGACGAGCGCGGCCTGGCGCGCGTCTCCATCTTCGTGAACCCGCTGGTGATGTGGCTCTGGATCGCCGGGTTCGTCATGTTCCTGGGCGGCCTCATCGCCGCCTGGCCCGGACCGCGCGCGCGGCGGCAGGAGCAGGAATCCACGTCGGCGCTCACCCGCGCCGCCCGCTGAGCCCGTCGCGGTGACCGCCGTCGTCGTCGCCCTCGTGGTGATCCTCTGCGCCGTCCTGGCGGTCGCCGTCGCGTGGCCGCTGCTGCAGCGGGAGCCGGAGGTGGACGACCCCGCCGACCGGGACGCCGAGCGGCGGTCCCTCGAGGACGAGCTGCACCAGTCGCTGTCGGCGATCAAGGAGATCGCGTTCGACCGGGACTCCGGGCACCTCTCGGAGGAGGACTTCGCCGCGCTGGACGCCGACGAGCGGGCCCGTGCGATCGAGCTCATGCGCCGCCGCGACCGGCTCGCGTCCGGGGGGACGGAGTCCGGGGCGTGAGGCCGCGCGCGCTGCGGGCCGCGCTGGGGGCCGTCGTGGCGCTCCTGGTGGCCCTGCTGGCGTCGGGCTGTGCCGCCCGCATGCAGATGACGGTGGAGATGGACCGCGACGGCCGCGGGACCGTCACGCTCACGCTGCGGATGGACCAGTCGTCCCTGCAGACCCTGGCGCTGTCGGCGGACGACCCCGAGGCGGTGGGCGCGCGTCTGGAGCCCCTGCTCGACGACGGCGGCTGGTTCCCGGCGGGCGGCGGGGAGAGCGTGCGGAACACGTTCTCCGTGTCCACCTCCGACGACGGGTCGCTGACGCTCTCGAGCGTCAAGCGGTTCGACAACGTGGATCAGCTCACGCGGATCGTCGACCACCCGCGCAACCTGCGCGCCCTCACCGGGGAGGGCCTGGGGCTGGAGTCGATCTTCCTGGGTCTGCCGGACCTTCCGCAGCAGACCCCGCTGCTGAACGAGTTCAGCTTCACCCTGGGCGACGGCACCGGCGACAACCCGGGCTTCAATCTGTTCGCGCGCGGGGGCATCGGCGACATTGGGGAGCAGACCTGCCAGGGCAACCGGGCGCAGGGGTTCTCCAGGACGCTGCGCGACGCGCTGGAGATCGAGTACCGGTTCCGGCTGCCCGGCGGTCCGGGGGCGACGAACGCCACCGAGTCGAGCGCCTCCGACAACGTGTGGCGCATCCGCTACGAGGACTGCCCGGCGCTGCAGGCGGAGTCGGGCGGGGGCAGCTCCAGCACGCTGGTGAACGGCATCATCCTCGGAGCGCTTTCGGCGTTTCTGATCATGGTGTTCCTGGTGCGCGGCATCCGCCGCCGGCGGAATCGGCGTTCCGAGACGTAAGAGTTGCCGTCAATCGGTTCAAGATGTGAGACATCCGTGCCGATGCGCTTGACCGACGTCCGCGGACGCCCGTAAAGTCCGCGCCGATCGTGCCCTCGCCCGATGACACCCCGATTCCGGTGGTTCGTCAGGGGCGACTGGAAAGGCCCTGACACCGTTGTCATGGCAGACCGAGGAGCCCGAGTCATCAGGCCCAAACGATTGCGCCATGCCTCCCCTGCCGGGAAGCTTCGAAGTCCCTGGTGGGTGACCCTCGTGGCGGCGCTCATCGCCGCAGTCTTCTCGTCGATGGCCACCGCCGTCGACATCCCGACGGACACGTCGGCCAGCCCCGCGCCAGCCGCGCCACCGGTGCCCGACACCGCCGCCGCGCCCGCTCCGGCCGCGGCCCCCGCACCCGCCCTCGTGGCGGCACCCGTCACCCTCCGCGTCGGCTCCTTCGGCGCCATCGTTCGCGACCTGCAGCGTGAGCTGCGGCGTCGCGGCCAGCGCTACGTCAGGGTCGACGGTGCCTTCGGCCCGGCCACCCGCCGCGCCGTCCGTGTGGTCCAGCTCCGGCTGCGCATGCGGCCCAGCGGCGTCGCGACGCCCGCGTTCCTGAAGCGCCTGGGCATCCAGACCTCGCGCTCGGCGTCCGGCGGCGCGCCCGTCCCGGTGGGCGTCACCCAGCCGCTGCCGCTCGGCGCGCGGTACCTGCGCACCTTCCCGGCCCTGGGCACGTACACGTACACCGACGACTGGCACGCCCCGCGGCACCAGGGCGTCCACGAGGGCAACGACATCATGGCCGACCGCGGCACCCCGCTGGTCGCCGTGGCCGACGGCACCATCAAGCGGCTCACGCGCACCGAGACGGGCCTGGGCGGGATCTACATCTGGCTCCAGGACACCGCCGGCAACGAGTACTACTACGCGCACATGGACACCATCGCGGCCGGGCTCGAGGCCGGCACGAGGGTCCGCGTGGGCCAGGTCATCGGCACCATCGGCAACACGGGCGACGCACGCTACGGCGCGCCGCACCTCCACTTCGAGATCCACCCGGGCGGCGGCGAGCCGATCAACCCGTACACGGAGCTCGTGGCGGTCGATCCCGCCCGGGGCCGCTGAGCAGGTCGTCCGAGGGGGGCGGCGGGCCAGGAGTCCGCCGCCCCGCAGCGAACACGCCCATGGTGCGACCCATCCGTCATGCCCGCCTGCGCGCGGTGGCCATCGCCGCCGCCGTCGCCGGGGCCGCCGCCGTCGGCGCCGGGGCCCTGCTGGCCGCGCCGTCGCCCTCCGACACCAAGCAGGAGGTCGACGAGCGACTGCAGCGCACGCAGGAGCGCCTCGAGGCGGCGCGCGGCAAGGAGGCGGTGCTCACCTCCCAGGTCGCGGAGTACTCCTCACGCATCCGCGACGTGCAGGCGCGGCTCACGCCGCTGCAGACCCGCCTGGACCGGCTGGAGGGCGAGGTGGCCCGGCTGGAGGCACGCCTGGCCGTCCTGAACGCCCGGCTGGAGGAGCAGCGCCGCCGGCTGGCCGACGCCGAGACCCGGCTGGTGCGCTCCCAGGCGGCCCTGGCGGACCGCCTCACCGAGATCTACCGCATCGGCGAGCCGGACCCCATCCTCGCGATGCTGGAGTCCGACAGCCTCACCGACGCGCTCGAGACGCAGGACATGCTGCGGCGCATCAGCGACCGCGACGGGGCCCTGGTGGAGTCCGCCGGCCGCTACGCCGAGCAGGCCCGCCAGGCGCGCGACGAGATCCGGACCGCCCGTGACGAGGTGCAGGTCTCGGAGGAGCGCGCCACCGCGGCCGCGCAGGAGCTGCGCACCGCCACCGAGGAGCTCGAGGGCCGCAGGGCCGAGCTGGAGAAGGTCAAGGCCCAGCGCGCGGCGGTGCTGTCGCGGGTCGCGGGCGACCGCCGGACGATCGAGGCCGAGGCGAAGGACCTGCAGCAGCGGTCGGCCGCGCTCGCCGCGAAGATCGTCGCCGCGCAGAGCGGCGGCCGGGTGAGCGTCGACACCACGATCTCGTCCCGCGGGATGATCTACCCCGTCAACGGCCCGCTCACCTCGGGCTTCGGCCCCCGGTGGGGCCGGATGCACGAGGGCATCGACATCGCCGTGGGCACCGGGACACCGGTGGTGGCCGCGGCGTCGGGCGTCGTGATCTCGGCGGGGTGGGGCGGCGGCTACGGCAACCTGGTCGTGGTGGACCACGGGGGCGGCATCGCCACCGCCTACGCGCACAACTCGCGGCTCATCGTGTCGGCGGGCCAGCAGGTGGGCCAGGGCACGGTGCTGGCCTACTCGGGCAGCACGGGGCACAGCACCGGCCCGCACGTGCACTTCGAGGTGCGGGTCAACGGCGCGGCCGTCGATCCGATGTCCTACCTCTAGCGGGGAGCGGCGGCCAGGTCCCCGGCCCGGGCCAGGACCGTCTCCAGCATCGCCGGCGTGAGCCGGCCCGTGAACGTGTTCTGCTGGCTGGGGTGGTAGCAGCCCACCAGGAGCACGTCGCCCACCTGCGCCTCCGCGCCGTGCCCGAACCGGGGCTTGGGGCGGGTGCGCCGTCCGGTCTGCGCGAGCACGCGCAGCGCGGCGTCCCAGGCGATGCCGCCAAGGGCGAGGATGACGCGCGGCGCCTGGATCTCCAGCTCGCGCACCAGGAACGGCTGGCAGGCTGCGCGCTCGCCGGGCGTCGGCGCGTTGCCCGGCGGGGCGCACCGCACGGCGGCCGCCAGGCGGCAGCCCACCAGTTCCAGGCCGTCGTCGCGGTGGGTGGAGGTGGGCTGGGAGGCGAGACCCACGGCGTGCATGGCGGCGGTGAGGACGTCGCCGCTGCGGTCGCCGGTGAACACGCGGCCGGTGCGGTTGGCGCCGTGGGCGGCGGGCGCGAGGCCCACGATCAGCAGCGGCGCGTCCGCAGGGCCGAACCCGGGGACCGGCCGGCCCCAGTACACCTCGTCCATGAAGGCGCGGCGCTTTTCGGCCGCCACGCGCTCACGCCACTCCACCAGCCGCGGACAGCGTCGGCAGGCGGTGATCTCGGCGTCCAGCCGGTCCATGGCCTCGCTCACGGTGCCAGGTACCCGGCCAGGAAGGCGACCGTCTCGGTGAGGATCTCCGGGTCGTGCTGCAGGCTGCGGTGGTGGCCGCCCAGGCGCACGCGCAGGTGGACCGGCTGCGGGGTGCGCTGGGCCAGCGCGAACGAGTGGGCCCATGGCACCGACTCGTCGCCGGTGGCGTGCCAGTAGCCGCGGGCGACGCCGTCGGCCCGGCTCACGACCGGGCCGAGGGGCAGCGCGAGCGGCCAGGGGTCGCCGATGCGGCGGGCCAGGGGCTCGGGACGTGCCGGGCAGATGGCCGCCACCGCGCGGACGCGGGCGTCGGCGACGGCCGCGTGCAGGGCGAGGAACCCGCCCATCGACGAGCCGCGCAGGCCGATCCGCGGGTGCCCGCGCCCGGCCAGCCACGCGACCCCCGCCGCCACGTCGTCCACCGCGCCGCCGTCCAGCGACCCGCCGGAGGCGCCGTGGCCGCGCACGTCCAGGCACAGGGCGGCCATCCCCGCGTCGGCGCAGCGCTCCGCGAAGTCCGCGTGGTTCTCCTTGCGGCTGCCGAGGCCCGGCACCACCACCACGCCCGCCGCCCCGGGCGCGCCGGGGAACCAGAGGGCCGACAGCGGCGTGCCGTCGCGGGAGGTGAGGGAGACCGAACTGGCCATGCGGACAGTGGGGGACGATACCGGGTGTCTGGTACCGTCCCGCCCGCTCATGCTGGCGCTCGATCAGGTCCTGCCACCGTCGGCGACGGTCACCTCCGAGGGCCACCTTGCGGTCGGTGGGTGCGATCTCGTCGAGCTTGCCGAGGAGCACGGCACCCCGCTGGTGGTCTATGACGAGGGCGCCCTTCGCGCCACCGCCCGCGCGTTCCGGGAGGCGGTCGCACGCCATGCCCCGGGCGGCGAGGTGGTGTACGCCAGCAAGGCCTACTTCGGCCTGGCGATGCTGCGCATCGTCTGCGAGGAGGGCCTGTCGGTGGACGCGGCCTCCGGGGGCGAGCTCTACGCCGCGCTGCGCGCCGGCTTCCCGCCGGAGCGCATCCACCTGCACGGCAACAACAAGGACGCCGGGGAGATCGGCGCGGCGCTCGATGCCGGCGTGGGCACCGTGGTGGTGGACAACCTCGACGAGATCGCGTTGCTGGAGCGGGAGGCCGCCCGCCGGGGCATGGTGCAGCGCGTGCTGCTGCGCATCACGCCCGGGGTGAGGCCGTCCACGCACTCCCACATCGCCACGGGGCAGTCCGACTCCAAGTTCGGGTTCCCGCTGGCGGCGCGAATGGCCCACGCCGGGGTGGAGGCCGCCCGCAGGTCGCCGCACCTGGCGTTCGAGGGCATCCACGCCCACCTCGGCTCCCAGCTGTTCGACCTCTCGGTGTTCCGGCCGGCGGCGCAGGTGCTCGCGGACTTCGCGGTGGAGATCGGCGCGGAGGACGTCACCACCGTCGACATCGGCGGCGGGCTCGGGATCGCCTACACGGCGGCCGACCGCCCGCCCTCGGTGGAGACCTTCGTCGAGACGATCGCCGAGGCCGTGCACGAGGCCTGGCGGTCCCGCGGGCTGCCGCTGCCGCGGCTGGTCACCGAGCCGGGCCGGGCCATCGCCGGCCGCGCGGGGGTCACCCTGTACCGGGTCGGGGGGATCAAGCCCATCGAGGGCGTCCGGGTCTATGCGTCGGTGGACGGCGGCATGAGCGACCTGCTGCGCCCCATGCTGTACGGGGCGGTCTACGAGCCCCTGGTCGCCAACCGCGCCGACGCCGAGCCCACGGAGGTCGTGCGGCTGGTGGGCAAGCACTGCGAGAGCAGCGACGTGCTGGTGGGGGAGGCCCACCTGCCGCCGCTGGAGGTGGGTGACCTGGTGTGCCTGCCCGCCACCGGGGCGTACGGGGTGTCCATGGCCTCGAACTACAACGGGCAGCCGCGGCCGGCCGTCGTGTTCGTGGACAATGGTGCCTCGCGGCTCGTCACCCGCCGCGAGACCTACGCCGACATCGTCGCCAGGGATGTGCTGTAGATGCCCGAGTCGCTCACCGTCAGCGCGCCCGCAACATCGGCCAATCTCGGCCCGGGCTTCGACGCCCTCGCCGTGGCGCTGGACCTCTCGAACGCGGTGATCATCCGCCGCCGGCCGGGGCCGCTCGCGGTGCGGGTCACCGGCGAGGGCGCCGGCGAGGTGCCGGAGGACGCGTCCAACCTGGTGTGCCGCGCGCTGCTGCAGGGCGTGGAGTCGCTGGACGGCCTGGAGATCGAGTGCCGCAACCGCATCCCGCTCGGACGCGGCCTGGGCTCGTCGGCCGCCGCCGTGTGCGCGGGCCTGGTGGCGGCGAACGCCCTCGGGCAGCTGCGCTGGAGCCCCGCGGAGATCCTGCGCCGGGCCTCGGAGATCGAGGGGCACGCCGACAACGCGGCGGCCTGCCTGCTCGGCGGCATGGTCGCCGTGCCGCCGGCCGGTGCGCCGCTGGTGGTGCCGGTGCACGAGGACCTGGCATTCGTCGCCGTCATCCCCGCGGGCCGCGTGAGCACCGAGGACGCCCGCCGTGCGCTGCCCGCCCAGGTGCCGCTCTCGGATGCCGCCACCACGGTGGCCGCGGCGATCGGGCTCACCCTGGCGCTGGGGTCGCCGCGGCTGGAGGACCTGCGCCCGGTGCTCGCCGACCGGCTCCACGAGCCGTACCGCTCGCCGTTGGTGCCCGGCTGGGACCCGCTCCGCGCGCTCACCCTCGCCGACGGGTGCCTGGGTGTGACGATCTCGGGCAGCGGCCCCACGGCGCTGCTGTGGTGCGCGGCGTCCGATGCCGAGGATCTGGCGGCCACAGCGGAGCGCGTGCTGGAGGAGGCCGGGCATCCGGCCCGGGCGCGGGTCTCGAAGATCGCCGCCACGGGCGTCCGCGCCCGCTGGACCGGGGGCGGGGTGGAGGACACCCGCCTCGAGCGGTCCATCGGCTAGGGCCGGCCGCTCACTTCACCACCTCGTGCCATGTCCCGGGCTCCCCGGTGAGCATGGCCTCGGTCATCGTGAGGACGTCGCGCAGGAATGCGACGTCGTGGACGCGGAACAGGCTCGCGCCGCGGGTGCGGCACCAGGCCACCCCGGCGGCGGTGGGCGCCAGGCGGTCCTTGGCGGCCAGCCCGGTGACGGCGCCCAGGACCTTCTTGTTGCCGATGGGGACGAACACCGGGCGTCCCAGCGCGAGGATCTCGTGGATGCGGTGCAGCAGGTCGAGGTCCTGCGGCGGCGACTTGCCGAGCCCCACGCCGGGGTCCACCACGATCCGCGCGGCGGGGATCCCGGCCTCGGACGCGGCGGCGATCGCGGCCGCGCCCCAGTCCCGCACGGCGGCGGGCACGTCCACGTCCGGGAACGTGCGGGGCCGGATCTTGGGCGCGCCGAAGAAGTGGGTCAGCACCACGCCGGCCCCGCCGGCGGCGGCGACCCGCGCCATCGCCGGGTCCCGCAGTCCGGTGGGGTCGTTCAGGATCACGGCGCCCGCGGCGATCGCGGCCTCGGCCACCGCCGGCTTGAAGGTGTCGACGGCCACCGGGACGTCCAGCACCCGCACGAGCCGCTCGATCACGGGAACCACGCGCGCCGCCTCCACCTCCGGTTCGGTGCGCCGGGCGAACCGCAGTGACTCACCGCCCACCTCCACCACCGACGCGCCGGCGGCGGCCAGGCGCTCGCCGTGGGCGACCGACGCCGCGGTGCCGTGGTGGCGGCCCTCGTCGGTGAACGAGTCCGGCGTGGCGTTGACGATCCCGATGAGGTGCCCGCGGGAGCAGTCGAGCCGCCCGCCGGCGTGCTCCCAGAGGTTCGCGCCCGGCGGGCGCCCGGCCAGCGGGTCCTCGGGCGCGGTCGTGGGAACGGTCATGCCCGGCAGCCTGACAGCCGGAGGCGACGATGGTCCGCGGGCCTTGATCCCGGGTACGAAGGGGCCGATGGCCATCTTTGTTCACCCGTGGCGCTGCGCTAGGTTCGGACCGCCCTCCGGACGCGCCGGCCCACGAGCCGCGTATCCGTGCGGCGGCCGGTCCCCAGCCAGAAGGAGCCCCCTGTCGTGAAGCTGTTCATCGACACCGCCGACCTCAAGGAGATCGAGCAGATCGCCTCCTGGGGAGTCCTCGCAGGCGTCACCACCAACCCCAGCCTGCTCGCCGCCGTCGACGGGGACGAGGTCTCCATCTACCGGCGCATCACCGAGCTGGTGGACGGGCCGATCTCCGCGGAGGTCGTCGCCGACAACCGCGAGGACATGGTCACCGAGGGCCGGCGCCTGGCGGCGCTGCACCCGAACATCGTCGTGAAGCTCCCCACCAGCGAGGAGGGCCTGCAGGCCACCTCCGTCCTGGCGGGCGAGGGCATCCGCGTGAACATGACCCTGTGCTTCACCGCCACGCAGGCCCTGCTGGCGGCCGCCGCCGGGGCCCGGTTCGTGTCGCCGTTCGTGGGCCGGTACGACGACATCGGCAACGACGGCATCGAGGCGCTGCGCGAGACGGTGGACGCCCTCATGGGGTCCGCGTACGAGGTGGAGGTGCTCGCCGCGTCCATCCGGAGCCCCATTCACGTGATCGAGGCTGCGAAGATGGGTGCCGACATCGCAACCATCCCACCGAAGGTGTTCCACCAGATGCTGAAGCACCCCCTCACCGACGCAGGCAACCAGAAGTTCAACGAGGACGCCGCCGCCCGACGCGCGCGTCAGGGAGGCTGACGCCGATGATCCCAGCGAAGCCGGCACAGCCGTCGGTCCCCGCGGTCGACTTCCTGAAGGTCACCGAGCAGGCCGCCATCGCGTCCGCGCGCTGGCTCGGCCGGGGCGACAACAACGCCGCGGACGGCGCCGCCGTCGACGCCATGCGACTCGAGTTCGGGAAGCTCCCGATCAGCGGGACCGTGGTGATCGGCGAGGGCCAGAAGGACGAGGCG
This sequence comes from Actinobacteria bacterium Ga0077560, assembly GCA_001464275.1. Lineage (GTDB taxonomy): Bacteria > Actinomycetota > Thermoleophilia > Miltoncostaeales > Miltoncostaeaceae. The sequence continues at coordinate 24,859 of LNFL01000100.1, forward strand.
CCGGAGCTGTACGTCGGCGAGCTGCTCGGGCAGGGCGGCATGCCCTGCGAGATCGCCGTCGACCCGCTGGAGGGCACCGACCTGGTGGCCCGCGGTGACAGCGGCGCCATCTCGGTGGCCGTCATCGGCGCGCCGGGCGGGATCATGTCCGCGCCCGACATGTACATGGCCAAGCTCTGCGTGGGCGCCACCGCCAAGGGCCGCGTGGACATCAACGCCCCGCTGGCGGACACCCTCGAGGTGCTGGCCCGCTGCTACCAGCGGCGCATCCGCGACCTCACCGTGGTGGTCCTCGACCGGCCGCGGCACCAGGAGATCATCGAGGAGGTCCGGGCCGCGGGCGCGCGGATCCGGCTCATCTCGGACGGCGACATCACGGCCAGCATGTCGGTGGGCGTGCGCGGCACGGGCGACCACCTGTACGTGGGCATGGGCGGCAGCACCGAGGGCGTCATCACCGCGGCGGCGCTGGAGTGCCTCGGCGGCGAGATCCAAGGCAAGATGTGGCCCCGCACCGACGAGGAGCGCGGCAAGCTCGCGGACTTCGGGATCGATGACACGGACCGGATCTTCACGATCGCCGACATGGCGCCGTCGCCCTACTACGTCATCGCGACCGGGGTCACGGATGGAAATCTGCTTCGGGGCGTACGCTATTTCGCAGACGGCGCGCGGACGCACTCGATCGTGATGGACCTGCACGGCAACACCGTGCAGTTCATCGACACGATCCACCTGTTCACGCGCACGATCATCCGAGAGATCCGTCTCTAAGAGGAGATCATGAGCGACGACGATTTCGGCCCGTTCAACTTCGCCTTCGGCGAGGGAGCGGCGGACGAGTTCAAGGAGCGCCTCAAGGAGCTCATGCGGGCTCAGAAGGAGGCGTTCGAGGAGATCCAGCACGAGGCCGGTGGCCAGGTGGCCGCGGTCGAGCGCTGGCAGGTGATCATGAAGGCGGTCGATCTGGCGACCGCCGGGCTCGCCACGCTGGAGCCCCGGACGACGCCGGACGACGCCGCCGACGCGATGGGGATGTTGTTCGCCCGGGCCCTCACGGCCCTTCAGGGCGCGCTCACCCCGACGCCGTAGCGGGCCAGGTGGGCCGGGCCGGCGGCGCTGCGCCGTTGGCCCGGTGACCGGTCCCGAACCGCACCTCCACGCTGGCACCCTCGATCCCGGCGCGCAGCGCGGTGAGCTCCGCGCGGGTGGCCGCCAGCTCCTGGCGCATGAGGTCCATCTGGGCGCGGGTGCTTCGCCAGGACTCACCCACGAGCTCCAGGACCGCCTCCAGGTCCTCGACCATGCGCCGCCGTTCGGTGGCCGCGTCCTCGGCGAGGCTCAGCCGCAGCCGGTCGATTTCTCCGGCGAGCGGATGCATCGCCCGGGCGCGCAGCCCGGCGAGCTCCCCCTCGAGCCTGCGGACGGCGTCCAGGACCTCGTGCGGATCGCGTGCGTCGGCCATGACGATGAGGGTACGCCGGGTGTCGGACGGAGCCCTGACGCCGTGACACGATGCGCGTATGGGGGCGCTCCGCATCGATCGGCTCACCGGGCCGCCGCTGCCGCTCACCGCGGCCGGCGGCCGCCCGATCGCCGCGCGCTGCCACCGCGCGGACGGCGTCCTCTCCCGCGCCGTGGGCCTACTGGGGACCCCCGACCCGGCGACGGATGAGGCGCTGTGGATCACCCGGTGCTCGGCGGTGCACACCTGGTTCCTCCGGGCGCGGATCGGCGTGGCGTTCCTGGACGCGAACGGCACGGTCCTGCGGGTGGCCGACCCCCTGCCACGGTGGCGTGGGGCCTGGTGCCGGGGCGCCCGGCACGCGGTGGAGGCACCCGCGGGTGTGCTCGCCGGCCTGCGGCCCGGCGAGGTCCTCACCCTCGGCGGACCGGGCTAGCGGGCGTCCACCCGCACGCGCACGATCCGGCAGGTCTTCACGGTGCGCTTGACGACCACGCGGCCCACCCGCACCCGTTTCACGGTCACGGTGCAGCGCTTCACGCTCCGGTAGACGGGCTTGGGCGCGGGCGCTGGGGCGGGTGTCGTCTCGGAGGGCGGTTCCGGTGGCGCCGGGTCGGGCGTGCCGGCGCCCGGCGGTGCCGGGGGAAGGATGGTCGCGGTCGCGGTGCGCGTGTTGCCGGCGGTGTCGTCGGCCTCCACGGTCACCGTGAGGCCGCTCCCGACCGGCAGGGGGAACGGCATCGTGGTGACCGACGGGCCCAGGGAGAACGTTCCGCCCTCCCAGGTGAACCGGTACGCGGCGATCCCGTTCTCGTCCGACGCCGCACCCCAGCTCACCGTGACGTCGCCGTCGGGCGAGACGGTGGGTGTGCTGATGGCGAACGGCGCGGGCGGCGTGGTGTCGAGCGTGAAGGTCACCGGCGCGCCGGTGGCGGTGTTGCCGGCGGTGTCCGTGGCCCGCACCGTCACGGCGTGGGTGCCCTCGGACAGCCCGATCGGCGTGAGCGTCCGCACGCCGGCGGCGGTGTCGCCCGCGACGACGCCGTCGACGGTGACCCGGTAGCTCGAGATCCCGGAGGCGTCGCTCGACGCGTTCCAGCTCACGACGGGCGTCCGGACGACCGCCCCGGCGGCCGGGGAGGTGATCACCGGCGCGGAGGGCGGGGTGGTGTCGGGTGCGTTGGCGGCGGTCAGCGCGGCCGATGCGGACAGCCGCCGTCCGGAGACGGTGGTGCCGCTGAGGGCGCTCACCGGGGTCCCGGTGTCCATGAGCAGCGACTTCAGCCCGCTCACCGGGAGCAGGGGGTGGCGGCCCAGGAGCATGGCGGCCACGCCGGCGACGTGCGGCGCGGCCATCGACGTCCCGTACATGGCCGCATAACCGGCGCCGGGGGCGAGGGAGAGGATGTCCCATCCCGGTGCGCCCATGTCGACCTTGGTGGCGCCGCGGTTGCTGAAGTAGGCGAGGCCGTCGGAGGGTGTCGTGGCGGCCACGGAGATGATCCCGTCGGACGGGCAGGCGGCCGGGTACCCGACGCCGGTGGACTCGTTCCACCCGTCGTTGCCGGCGGCGGCCACGAAGAGCACGCCCTCGTCGACGGCCGCCTGGACGGCGTCGCACATGGGCTGCCAGTACGAGGAGCTGCCCCAGGACGCGTTGATCACCTTCGCGCCGTGGTCGACCGCGTACTGGATGGCGAGGATCCCGTTGGTGAGGCTGCCGCCGGTGGAGTCCTCCAGGAACTTCACGGTCATGATGCGCGCGGTGGACGACAGGCCGGCGATGCCGATGCCGTTGTTGCGGGTCGCGGCGATCGTCCCGGCGACGTGCGTGCCGTGCGTGTCCACCGTGTTGCCGTCGTAGAGGCTCGCGTTGCCGTTCTTGAAGTCCCAGCCGTTGACGTCGTCGACGCGGCCGTTGTGGTCGTCGTCGATGCCGTTGCCGGCCGTCTCGCCGGGGTTCGTCCACAGCCGTCCGGCCAGCTCGGGGTGTGAGATGTCGACGCCGGTGTCGGTCACCGCGACGATGACGGGGTCGCCCGCGGCCAGATCCCATGCGGCGGGCGCGCCGATGATGGTCATGTCCCACTGGGTGGACCACTGCGGGTCGGTGGGCGCCGCGTACAGCGTCGCCGGGCGGTCGATCTGCACGGCGAGGTCGGCGGTGGTCCCGGCGAGATCCGCCCTGGCCTGCGCGAGCGTGACCGGGTCGTCGACCGTGTAGGCCCGCCAGCCGCCGATGAGCCCGCGGCCGGAGACCGCGTCGAGCGCCCCGGCGACCTCGGCGCGCTCGGCGCGGGTGGCGTCCGGGTCGATCTTCACCAGGACGATGTCGGACGCCGGCGCGGCGGCGGCCGGGACGCTCACGGCGAGCGCGGCGCCGAGCGCTGCGGCGCGGCGGGTGTGGCGCGAGGATCCCATCCGGGATGTGCATCGGCACGTCCCGGTCCGGGCACAACGGGCCACCGCGGCCCGATTTCTCTACGCGCCCGCCGGGGCTAGGCGGGGATGGCGGGCGCCGCGACGCACCCCGTGAAGTCGGCGCCGTCGAGCTCCGCGCCGTCCCACATGGCCTTGCCGAGCTGCGCGCCCGCCAGGCGGGCCCACGAGAGCGAGGCCCGGCGCAGGTCGGCGCCGCCGAGCCCGGCCCGCGAGAGGTCGGCCAGCCGCAGGTCCGCGCCGGCCAGGTCGGCGCCCTCCAGCAGGGCCTCGGTGAGGTCCGCGCCGTGCAGGCGCGCGCCGCGCATGTGGGCCCAGGAGGTCCGCGCGGGAGAGGTCGGCGTCGTCGAACCGCCCGGCGGGCATCTCGGCGCCCTCCAGGATGGCCTCGGTCAGGTCCGCGCCGGCCAGCATCACCTCGGCGAGCTGGGCGTCCAGCAGGTCCGCGCCGCGCAGGTCCGCGCCGTCGCAGCGTGCCCCGGTGAGGTCCGCCCCGCGCAGCCGCGCGCCCGCGATCCGGGCGCCGCGCAGGTCCGCACCGCGCAGGTCCGCCATCGTGAGGTCGGCGCCGCGCAGGTCCGCCTCGCGCAGGTCGGCGCCGCGCATGCGGCAGCCGGCGGCTCGCGCCCCGGCGATGATCAGGCCGTTGGCGACGACGTCCCGCAGGTCCGCGCCCTCCAGGACCGCGCCGGTGAGGTCCGCCCCGGTGAGCGTCGCGCGCCGCAGGCGCGCCTCCCCGAACCGGGCGCGCGGCGCGGTGGCGCCCGAGAGGTCCGCCTGGGCCAGATCGGCCCGGGTCATGTCCACGCCGGTGAGGTCCGCCTCGGTGAGCGTCACGGCGGCCAGCGCCGCCCCGCGCATGTCGGCATCGGCGAGCACCGCGCGGTGCATGCGGGCCATGTCGAGGCGCATCGACTCGCCGCGCACGCCGTCCATGCGGGCCTCGGTGAGGTCGGCGCAGTCGAGCTGGGCGAAGCGCAGGTCGGCGCCGGCGAACAGCGCGCGCTGGGCGGCGATGTTCGGGCCGTGCACGCCGGACAGGTCCGCGCCGTTGAGGTCGGCGTCCCGGAGCTCGATCTCGGTGAGGTCCGAGCCCATCAGGACCGCCTCGGCGAACCGCGCGCCGGGCGCGTGCGACCAGCCGAGCGACGCGCCGGCCAGGTGGGCCGCGGTGAGGTCGGCGCCGCGCAGCGAGGCGCGCGCGAGGTCCACGCCGCCCATCCGGGCGCCCAGCAGCAGCGCCTCCGAGAGGTCGCAGCCGGACATGAGGGCGCCGGCGAGGACGGCGTCGGTGAGGTTGGAGCCGGTCATCCGCACGCCGCGCAGATCGGTGCGGCCCATCTGCGCGCCGGTGAGGTCCGTGCCGCTCAGGTCGCGCGCCCGCAGGTCGCGGCCGGTGAGGTCGCGCTCGCGGATCGGCGGCCGCTGCGGATTGCGGCGGCGTGGGCGGTCGAAGGCGGGGCTCATACGTCGTCGTGATCGGCCACCGGGACGCGCATCTGAGCGATCGGGGCGCCGGAGGGGGTGAATCACGCGCCCCTCGCGTCTCTGTGTCGGTGCCGGCCGCGCACGCGGCCGCCGGCATCCGCCCGACGAAGGAGTGCAGATGGCATCCCAGCCCCTCGATCAACCACCCCTGGTCCTGCTCGTGGAGGGCGATCCCGGCCGCCGCCGCGACCTGGCGGAGGGCCTCCGGGCCGACCGCTTCCGGGTGCAGTCCGCCGCGGACGCGCAGGAGGGCCGCCGGACGCTGCTGTCGATGGCCCCCGAGATCGCGCTCATCGACCTGGACCTGCCCGACGCCTCCGGGTTCGAGCTGCTGCGCCAGCTGCGACGGGGCATGCCCGATGGCCCATGGGATCCCGGGATCCCCGTGCTCACCCTCTCGTGCGTCCGTGGCGCGCAGGACGTGGTGCGGGCCATCGAGCAGGGGGCCGACGACCACCTGGCCCGGTGCTGGCGCGCGCCCGCGGCCTGGTGCGCCGCAGCCGGGGGGAGACCCTGCGCGACGCCGTGCGCGTGGGGCCGCTGGTGGTGGACCGCCGCTCTCGCTGCGCGACGATCAACGGGCGCGTCGTCGAGCTGTCGGCCAAGGAATTCGCCCTGCTCGACGCGCTCGCCCGCGATCCACGCCGGGTGCTCACCAAGCAGGAGCTCCTGCGCGACGTGTGGGGATACATCGCCACCGGGCGCACGCGCACCGTGGACAGCCACGCCAGCCGCCTGCGGCGCAAGCTGGAGACCTGCGGCGCCGGTCAGCGGTTCGTCAGCAACGTGTGGGGCATCGGCTACCGCCTGCTGCCGGAGGGGGCATGACGACCGGCAGGGTCGTCGTCCCCGAGCCGGGCCTGGCCGCGGGCATCCCGGGCCTGGCGACCGAGGCGGAGGGCCCCGAGGACGTGGTCCTGATGCGACCCGCCGAGCCGGGATCGCGTCCACCCGCCGCGGGCGCGGTGGGACGGGCGCTGGGCGCGGCGGTGGTCCTGCTGCCCGCCGACCGGGTCCACGCGCGGTGGGTCGCGGCGGTGGCCGCGGTGTGGGCCGCGACGGGCACCCCCGATCTGACCCGGTCGCTGCAGTCGCTGGTGTCGATGCTCTCCGGCGGCGACTCGGGTGCGCTCATCCGTCGTCCCGAGCCCGACGGCACGCCCGCCGCGGCCCTTCCGCTGCCCCTGCTGGCGCGGCTCACGCTGCGCGCCTGGCTGCCCTGTCCGCATTGCTCCGGCGGCGGGGGCGTGCCGCGCGGGGCGTGCGGCGGCTGCGGGCGCACGATGGAGGCCGCCGCATGATCCGCGTACCGAGGCCGCTTCTGGGCGCCCGGCGGCCCGGGCGGCGGGGGCTGCTGCTGGCGGGAGCCGCCGGCGTGGCGGCCGCCGTGCTGCTCACCGTCGCCCAGCGTGGTCCCGACGGCGTCCCGGTGCTCGTTGCCCGGCAGGCGCTGCCGGCGGGGACGCTGCTGGATGCCACGACCCTCGCGGACGCATTCGTCACGACGCGCCTGCGCGCCGGCCTGCCGCTCGGGGGCCTTCCGGGCGATGCCGCGGCGGTCGTCGACCACCGCACGGCGGTCGATCTGGCTGCTGGGGAGCCGTTGAGCCTCGCGGCCCTGGGCGGCGGCCGGCCCGTGGTCGCGCCGCTGGCGCCCGGTGAGCGGGCCGTGCCCGTGCCGGCGCAGGCGGTGGGCGCGTCCGCGTCCGCGCTGGAGCCGGGGATGCTGGTCGACGTCGTCGCATCCAGCGGCGAGGGGCCGGCGGGCCGCACGCGCGTGGTGGTCGGCGGGGCCGAGATCCTGGCGGTCGAAGCCGGCACGGACGGCGGGTTCGGGACCGCCCCGGCATCCGGTGTCGTGCTGCTGCGCGCCGGGGCCCGCGATGCCCTGGTCATCACCGCCGCGCTGAACTTCGCCCGTGAGGTCCGCCTGCTGGCCCGTCCCGACGGCGAGGGGCCGGGCACGCCGGTGTCGGAGGTCTCGGTCCCGTGAGCGACGTCATCGCCGTCGCCGGGGGCTGCGGGGGCGCCGGAGCGACCCTGGTCGCCACCGGCCTGGCGCTCGCGCTCCGCGCCACCGGGGTTCCGGCCGTGCTGCTCGACCTCGATCCGGAGCGCGGTGACCTCGCGGCGGGCCTCGGCTCGGACGGCCCCCGCACCATCCTCGACCTGGCGGCCGTCGCCGGGGAGCTCACGGGCGAGCACCTGCGCTCGGTCTCGGTGACCCACCCCGGCGGCCTCACGCTGGTGCCGGGTGCGGCCACCGCCGACACCGTGGCGGTGTGCGCGGTGCTGGAGGCCCTGCTCGCGCTCGACGACCGCCCCCCGCTGGTCATCGACGCGGGCTCCGGCGCCACGCCGGTCGCGCGCCGCCTTGCGGGTGTCGTGCCGTTCCTGCTGGTCGCGCCCGCGGACGTCGCCGGCTGCCGGGTCACCCGCCGGACCGTGCGGCTGCTGGGGAGCACTACCGAGATGCGCCTGGCCGTGAACCGCGGGTCGCGCCCGGATGAGATCGCCCCGCGCACGATCGCGCGGGCGATGGGCCTGCCGTTGGCGGGCGTGGTCCCCCGGACGCCCGGTGAGGCCGCCGATCTGGGCGCCGGCCTGCCGCGCGCCGGCCGGCGCGCGCGGCTCGCGGAGTCCATGCGTGAGCTCCTGGACGGTCTGGCCGGGCAGGACACGCCGTGACCGGGGCTCCCGGCGATCCCGCGCTCGCGGAGCGCATCCGCGCCGCCGCCGTGGGCGACCTGCGGATGACCGGCGACGCGGTGGACCGCGCGACGGTCACGGCGGCCGCGGAGCGGGTCATGGCGCGCGAGCGACTCATCCTGGGCGGCGCGGAGCGGGCGCGGCTGCTGGAGGACGTGGCGGACGCCGCCCTCGGCCTGGGCCCCCTGGAGCGGCTCATGCGCGACCCGGAGGTCACGGAGATCATGGTCTGCAGGCACGACCGCGTGTTCGTGGAACGCGCCGGGCGCGTCGAACCCGCGGAGGCGGCCTTCCTGGACGCCGCCCACGTGCTGCACGTGGTCGACCGGATCCTCGCGCCGCTCGGCCGGCGCGTGGACGAGTCGAGCCCGATGGTGGATGCCAGGCTCGCGGACGG
>LNFL01000101.1 GCA_001464275.1 Actinobacteria bacterium Ga0077560
CATCTACTCCTGGCGCGGCGCGGACGTCCGGAACATCCTGGACTTCGAGCGTGACTACCCCGACACGCACGTGGTGGCCCTGGAGCAGAACTACCGCTCCACCGGCACCATCCTGCGGGCCGCGAACGCCGTGGTGGCGCTCAACCGCGGGCGGCGCCCGAAGGAGCTGTGGACCGACCGCGGCGACGGGGAGCCCATCCGCATCGACGCGTGCCGCGACGAGCACGAGGAGGCGCGGCTGGTGGTGTCCGAGGTGGACCGGGCCCTGGCCGACGGCACCTCGCTGTCGGAGATCGCGGTCTTCTACCGCACCAACGCGCAGAGCCGGGCGATCGAGGACCAGCTGGTGCGGTCGCGCGTGGCCTACGCGGTGGTGGGCGGCCCGCGCTTCTACGAGCGGTCCGAGGTGCGCGATCTCATCGCGTACCTGCGGGTGGTGGCGAACCCCAACGACGAGATCGCGCTGGGCCGGATGCTCGGGGCGCCGAAGCGCGGCATCGGGCCCGGGTGCATCGCCAAGCTCACCGAGTTCGCCCGCGGGCACGAGATGGCACCGGCCGAGGCGATCGCACAGGCCGAGATGGTCTCCGGCCTCACGCAGGCCCAGCGGCAGGCGCTCGCCGCGACGGCGTCGCTGCTCGCCGCGCTGGGCCAGGCCGTGGCCGCCGGCCTCTCCCTGGACCGGGTCATCGACATGACCCTCGAGGGCTCCGGGCTCAGGGCCGCGCTGCTGGCCGAGGGCACCATGGAGGCGCAGGGCCGGCTCGAGAACCTCGAGGAGCTGGTGAACGTCGCGGCCGAGTACCAGGAGCACTCCGACGATCCCTCCCTCGCCGGTTTCCTCGAGGAGATCGCGCTGCAATCCGACGCGGACCTGGTGGACCAGGGCTCCGGTCAGGTCACCCTCATGACCGTCCACAACGCGAAGGGCCTGGAGTTCGACGTCGTGCTCATGACGGGCATGGAGGAGGGCGTGTTCCCGCACATGCGCTCCGACACCCCGGAGTCGCTCGAGGAGGAGCGGCGCCTCTGCTACGTCGGCATGACGCGGGCGCGGCGCCGGCTCATCCTCACCCACGCCGAGACCCGGGCGATGCACGGCGGACGCGACTACAAGCTGCCGTCGCGCTTCCTGTCGGAGATCCCGCGCGACGCCGTCGCCCGTCCGGCGGGCGCGCCGGTGCGCGCCGCCTACGCATCCAGCGGTCCCTCCTCGTACCGCCCGCGTGGAGGTGGCTCCTCGGCGCCGCCCAAGGCGCCGGCCCTGCTGGAGGCCGGCGACACCGTCCTGCACGCCACGTTCGGCGAGGGCGTGGTGACCGGGGTGGAGAGCCGCGGGCAGCTGGTGCGGGTGCGCTTCTCCAATGACGGAACCGAGCGGCGCCTGATGGCGGGCGCGGCACCGATGCGAAAGGTTGTGTGAGTGGCTGCCACGGTGATCGACGGGAAGGCCGCCGCCGCGCGGGTGCGGGCGGAGGTGGCGGAGGGCGTCGCCGCGTTCCGCGCGCAGCACGGGCGCGCGCCGGGGCTGGTGGGCATCCAGGTGGGGGACGACCCCGCCTCCGAGCTCTACCAGGCGGGCAAGGCGAAGGCGGCGGAGGAGGTCGGCATGGTGCCGCGCCGCATCACCCTGCCCGACACCACCACCCAGGCGGAGCTCGACGCGCTCGTCGATGAGCTGAACGCCGACGACACGGTGGACGGGATGCTGGTGCAGCTGCCCGTGCCCGACCAGCTCTCCGAGCCGCTCATCGCCAACCGGATCCACCCCGACAAGGACGTCGACGGCTTCTCGCCGGTCAACCTCGGCCGCCTCATGCGCGGCGAGCCCGGCAACGTTCCGTGTACGCCGCAGGGCGTGATGCGGATGCTGAAGGACGCGGGGGTGCCGCTGTCGGGCGCCCACGCGGTGGTGGTGGGGCGCAGCCTGATCGTCGGGAAGCCGCAGTCGATGCTGCTGCTCGCCGAGCACTGCACGGTCACCATCGCGCATTCCCGGACCAGGGACCTTCCGGCGCTGTGCCGGACCGCAGACATCCTGGTGGCCGCCGTCGGCCGCCCGGAGATGATCCGCGGCGACTGGGTCAAGCCCGGCGCCGCGGTGATGGACGTGGGCATCAACCGCACGGACGACGGCCTCAGGGGCGACGTCCACTACGCGGAGGCCGCCGAGGTGGCGGGGTGGATCACCCCGGTCCCCGGCGGCGTCGGTCCCATGACCATCGCCTATCTGCTCGCCAACACCCTGGAGGCCGCCCACCGGCGCGCCGGGGACGACACACAAGGGGAACCTGCATGAAGATCGCGATCTTCGGAGGGACCGGCGACCTCGGCCGGGGCCTTGCCATCTGCTTCGCCGCCGCCGGCCACGAGATCATCGTCGGCTCGCGGAGCCAGGAGCGCGCCGACCAGGCGGCGGACGGGCTGCGGGAGGCGCTTCCCGACGGGAAGTTCGTCCCGATGGAGAACGTCGCCGCCGCCGAGGCCGGCGAGGTGGCCGTGGTGTCCATCCCGTGGGAGGGCATCGAGGCGACCATCCCGGCGCTCGCCGACGCGCTGTCCGGGAAGGTGCTCATCTCGGTGGTCAACGCGCTGAAATTCGGCAAGGCCGGCGCCATCGCGGTGCAGGGTGACGAGCTTCCGGGCGGCGCGCAGTCATGCGCCCACAAGATCCAGGAGCTCGCCCCCGAGGCGAAGGTCGTGGTGGCCTACAACAACCTCCCGGCCGCGGGCCTGCAGGAGCGCCACCACCTGGGTGCCGACGTGCTGGTGTGCGGCAAGAGCAAGGAGGCGCGTGACACGGTCATCGCCCTCACCAACGACCTGCCGGGCTGCCGCGGCCTGGACGCGGGCCCCCTGGCCAACGCGCTGATCATCGAGGGCATGACCGCGCTCGTGATCAACATGAACAAGCGCTACGGCGGCGAGGCGAGCATCGCCATCACCGGCCTGGAGAACGCCCCGCCGGCGCCGGCGGCCGCGGGCCACTGACGCCGTGAGCTGATGGGCGGGGAGGGCCCCGTGCCTGGTCCCTCCCCGCCCTGACGCGCGCAACGGTGGTGCTCCCCCGAACAGCGGTGCCCTCGCTGCGGGACGTCGCCGCGCGTCCCAGGATCTATCGAGCCGCGGTGCCCGGACTTGAATCGCGGCGTCCGGCGCGCCGGACCCGGGGCCGCGCCGGGTTCAGTCCCAGCCGCGCCATTCGGTGACGGCGGCGGCGGCCGCGCGCGGCGGGGTGGGCGGCGGCGGTCCCTCCGGCACCCCGACGTAGACGAAGCCGATGATCTCCTCGGCGGGCCCGCAGCCCAGGTGCGCCCGCACCTCGTCCTCGTCGATGAAGGCGCCGGTGCGCCAGATGGCCCCCAGGCCGTCGGCGTGGGCGGCCAGCAGCAGGTTCTGGAGCCCGGCGCACACCGCGTCGCGGTCCTCGCGGCGCATCACCGGGTCCTCGGACTCCGAGCGGCAGACGCAGGCGATGATGACCGGGGCGCGGGAGGTGAGCGCCAGCGCCGCATCACGGGCCTCGGGGGTGAGGCCGGGGTTCGCCCGGACCACGGCGTCCGCGTGCGCCGCCCCGAGCGCATCCCGCGCCGCGCCGGTGATGACCACGAAGCGCCAGGGTTCGGTGACCTTGTGGTTGGGCGCCCAGGTGGCCGCCTCAACGAGCCGGGCGATGCGTTCGCGGGCGATGGCGTCCTGCCGCACGCGGCCCACCGACCGGCGGCCCCTGATGGCGTCCGTGACGTTCATGCGTACCCCAGCTCCTCGAGTTGGTCCTCGTCCATGCCCAGGTGATGGCCGATCTCGTGGAGCACGGTGATCCGCACCTGCTCCACCAGGTCGTCCGGGCGCGGGAAGTCCCGCACCAGCGGTTCCATGTAGATCGAGATCCGCGCGGGCAGCTCGCCCCAGCCGTACCCCTCCGGCCGTGAGCGCGGGACGCCGTGGTACAGCCCGTAGAGGCGGCCCATGTGGGCGGGAGCCCGGTCCTCCACCACGATCGCGATCTCGTCGAGCGCGTCGGCGAAGGCGTCCGGCACCAGGTCGATGGCCCGGGCCACGAGGTCCTCGAACTCCGCGCGATCGATCACGGCACGCATGGTACCCGGCGCGGGGCGCCTACCCGGTCGGACGGTGGTCGCCGTCCACATGGAGGTGTCCCGCCGTGCGGCCGGTGCGCTTACCTCGGTGCATGCCCAAACGGATCCGCATCGCCATGCGCTGCTCGCTGCTCCTGCTCGTCGCCCTCGTCGCGGCGACCGCGAACGCCGAGCCCGCCCCCTCATCGGCCACGGAGGCGCCCATCCGGCCGGTGGCGATCTCGCAGGCGCTGGACCGCCTCGCCTCGGGCCGCGCCGACAGCGCGACCCTGGTGGGCCCCACAGGCGACTTGGAGCTGCACGTGCGCGCCGGCGATGAGCACCTCATCGCCCAGCTCACGCCGGAGCTCACGGACGACGTGGTGGCGGCCGCGCGGCGCGGCGACGTGCCGTTCACGGTCGAGCGGACGCGCATCGACACCACCGCCGGACTCGGCGGGCCCATCGAGCAGCCGTTCTCGCTGAGCGAGTGGATGCAGACCTGGGGTCCGATGATCCTGCTCGCCGCCCTGGTGATCGTGTCGGCCTGGGCGCTGAAGGCCATGGGCGGCGCGCGGTTCAAGAGCCGGCTCAAGCCGGTGAAGTCCGTCACGCGGTTCGCGGACGTCGCGGGCATCGACGAGATCCGGGACGACGTGGCGGAGATCGCCGACGTGCTCAGCAACCCGGCGCCGTACGAGCGCCTGGGCGCCCAGCTGCCCAAGGGCGTGATCCTGCACGGGCCCCCCGGCACGGGCAAGACGCTGCTGGCGCGGGCCGTCGCCGGTGAGGCGGGCGTCCCGTTCTTCTCGGTGTCGGGATCCGAGTTCGTCGAGGTGTACGCGGGGCTCGGCTCTCGCCGCATCCGGGCGCTGTTCGCGGCGGCCCGCAAGGCCGCCCCGGCGGTCGTCTACATCGACGAGATCGACGCGGTGGGCGGGCGCCGCACCGGCCACGCCGCCAACGGCGAGCGTGAGCAGACCCTCGACCAGCTCCTCACCGAGATGGACGGCTTCCGCAACGACCCGTCCCGCCCGGTGGTGGTGCTGGCCTCGACCAACCGGCTGGAGGAACTGGACCCCGCGCTGGTGCGGTCGGGCCGGTTCGACCGGAAGATCGCCGTGGGGCTGCCCGACCGGGCCGCGCGGCGGGAGATCCTGGACGTGCACCTGCGCGGCCGCCCGGTGGCGGTGGGGGCCGATCCGGTGGAGGTCGCGGCGATGACCGCCGGACTGGCGGGCGCCGACCTGGCGGCGCTGTGCAACGAGGCGGCCTTCGAGGCCGCCCGCGAGGGACGTGACGACATCGACCTGGCGCACTTCCGGCGGGCCCTCATGCGCCTGGCCGCAGGGCCGGAGCGCCGCAGCCGGGTGATGTCCGAGGAGGAGCGCCGCCTGGTGGCATACCACGAGATGGGGCACGCCCTGGTGGGGCACATGGCGCCCACCTGCGACCCGGTGGAGCGCGTGACCGTGATCCCGCAGGGGCAGGCGCTCGGCGTGACGATCTCCCTGCCCACCGAGGACCGCTTCCTGGCCACGCGGACGGAGTGCATGGAGCGGATGACGATGATGCTCGCCGGCCGGGCCGCCGAGGAGCTGGTGTTCGGGGAGTTCACCAGCGGCGCCGCGGACGATCTGAACCGCGCGTCCGCCCTGGCACGGCGCATGGCCGGCGAGCTGGCCATGGCCATGGGGAGCACCGACGAGAGCCTCATGGTGGGCCTGCCGGCGCGCAGCGGCGAGCGCGCCGCCGAGGAGGTGGAGCGCGCCGCCCAGGACCTGGTGCGACGTGCCTTCCGCGATGCGACCCGCCTGCTCACCGAGCACCGCCATCTGCTGGAGGCCGGCGCACACCGCCTGCTGGAGGCGGAGGCGCTGGAGCGCGAGGAGCTCGGCGAGCTGTTCGGGCCGCGCCCGGGGATGGAGCGCCTGGCGCCGCTCGGCGCCTGACGCCCCATCCCCGCGGCGCTACGGCGCCGGGACGAACGTGTCGTTGACGGCGGCGGCGACGTCCCCGTCGCCGGTCAGCAGCCCGTTCTCGCGCATCCACGTCGCGAGGTCGGCCCACTGCTGCGGCAGCACCGCGACGGCGGGCACGCCGTCGGTGGCAAGCAGCGGCGCGGTGAGGGCCAGCTGGGCGCCGAGGGTGTCCGCGCTGAGGTCCGGGTTGGCCTTCAGCAGCGCGGCGGCGGCCGCGTCCGGGTTCCCGGCCGCCCACGCCTGGCCCTCGGCCAGCCCGGCGACGAAGTCCCGCACGAGCTGCGGGTCGTCCTTCGCGACGGTGTCGCTGGTCACGATGACCAGCTCCGCGTACATCGGCACCCCGTGCTCTTCGAGGCGCAGGACGTTGAGCTTCACGCCCTTGGCCTCCAGCTCGGGCTGCTCGATGTTCCAGTAGGCGCCGATGACGGCGTCCACCTTGCCGGCCGCCAGCGACGGCGCGAGGTTGAAGCCCACGTTGCGGAGCGTCACCTTCGCCGGGTCGCCGCCGTCGGAGCGCACCACGGTGTCCAGCAGCGCGCGGTCGGAGGGGACGCCCGCGGCCCCGACCGTCTTGCCCTCCAGGTCACGCGGCCGCGTGATGCCGCGGTCGGCGCGCGCCATGACGCTGTTGAGGGGGATGGGGATGAGGGCCGCGACGGCCGTCACCGGGATGCCCTGGCTGCGGGCGATCAGCACCTCGGGCGCGTAGGAGATCGCGAACGGCGCCTTGCCCGCGGCGACCTGCTTGAGCGAGGCGGCGGGGTCGGTGGGGACGGTGGTGGTCACATCCAGGCCGCGGCGGGCGAAGAAGCCCTGGTCCACGGCGCCCAGCAGGCCGGCGTGGTCGGCGTTGGCGTACCAGTCCAGGATCACCTCGGCCGCCCGCGGCGCCGTGGTGGCGGTTCCGGCGGGGGTGTCGGCGGTGTCGTCGCCGCATCCGGCGAACAGCACCGCCGTGAGGGCGACGGCGATGGTCAGGAGTCTGCGGATCACGTGTGGGCGCTCCATGTGGGTCGTGTTGGGCGATGCCGGTGGGGAAGGGCCAGGCGCTCGGCGAGCGCCACGGCCAGGAAGAGGACGACGCCGATGAGGGCCAGGGCCGCGATCGCGGCCATGGCGAGGGCCGTCTCGAACTGCGCGGTCGCGAGCTCGGTGAGGTAGCCCAGCCCGCGGTCCGCGCCGACGTACTCGGCCACCACGGCCCCGGTCACCGCGAACACGGCGGCCAGGCGCAGTCCCGAGAACAGCGGGGGGAGGGCGGCGGGCACGGTGACGTGCCACCACGTCCAGCCGCGGGAGGCGCCGAGGGTGCGCACGGTGCGCGCCAGCGCGGGGTCGCCGCCGCGCAGGCCGTCGACGGCGGTCACCACGATGGGGAAGACGCACAGCAGCGCGGCGACGACGATCTGGGTGAGGGTGTAGTCGAGCCACACCGCCATCACGGGCGCCAGCGACAGGATCGGGACGGCCTGGCTCGCGACGATCCACGGGTACACGGCACCCTCCAGGACGCGGCTGGCCGCGATACCGGCCGCCAGCAGCAGCCCCACCACGAGGGCGATGCCCAGGCCCACGAGGGTCGCGAGGATCGTCGCCTGCGCGTGGAACCACAGCCGGTCGCGGTGCTCCCACGCCGCCGATGCGACCTGTCCGGGCGAGGGCAGCAGCCAGTCGCGGGGCTGCGCGAACCAGATCACGGCCTGCCAGAGCAGCAGGCCGCCCAGGGGCAGCACGGGGAGTGCCCAGCGGCGCGAGACCCTCATGCGGTGCGTCCCACGGCGCGCTGGTCGCGCAACGCGTCCAGGATGGACTCGCGGAGCCGCGCGCGCACCTCGGGGGGCCGGGGACGCGGCGCGGGGCAGTCGACCTCCACCAGCCGGCCCAGCGGCCGCGGGCCGCTCACCAGGACACGGTCGGCCAGCGTCGCGGCCTCCTCCGGGTCGTGGGTCACCAGCAGCACGGTGGGCCGCAGGCGGGCCCACAGCTCGATCACCTCGGCGTGGAGCTCGGCACGGGTGAGGGCGTCCAGCGCCCCGAACGGCTCATCGAGGAGCCACACCGGGCGGCCGGCCAGGACGGTGCGGGCCAGGGCGGCACGCTGGCGCATGCCCCCGGACAGGGCGTGGGGGTAGTGGCGCTCGAACCCCGCCAGCCCGTACCGCTCGAGGGCGTCGCGGGCGAGGGCGTCGGCGTCGGCCGCGCCAGCCAGGCGGGCGCCGACGGCGATGTTGTCCAGCAGTGTCCGCCACGGCAGCAGCGAGTCGCCCTGCGGCATCAGCGCCAGGCGCCCCAGGCGGTTCGGCGCCGGGGCGCCGTCGATGAGCACGGCGCCGGCGTCCGCTTCGCACAGCCCCGCCGCGACATCCAGCAGGGTGCTCTTCCCGCATCCGGAGGGCCCGACGAGGGCGACCACCTCACCGGGGGCCACGGTGAGCTCCACGGCGTCCAGCACCGCCAGGTCACCCCGGCCCAGCGTGACGGCGCGCAGGCTCAGCTCAGCCGACATCGTGGTCCCAGCCCATGCGCGTCAGGACGACGGGGACGCCATGGCGCTCCACCAGGAGCCCGGGGGGACCGGCCTCGCAGCGGCCCACCGGGATGAGGGCGCAGCCGGGAACCCGCATCCCGGCGGGCACGGCCACGATGAGCTCGTAGTCCTCGCCGCCGGTGGCGGCCAGCTCGTCGGCCGGCCGTCCCAGCGCGGCCGCCACCTCGGCGACCCCGGGCCCCAGGGGGACGCGCTCGAGCTCGAGCACCACCCGGAGCCCCGATGCCTCGGCGAGACGGGAGGCGTCGATGGCCAGTCCGTCGGAGCAGTCCAGCATCGCGTGGGCGCCCGCCGCGGCCAGGGCGATGCCCTCCGCGACGCGCGGCCGCGGACGCAGGTGCGCGGCCACGACCGCGTCGCGCAGCGGTGCCGGCAGGGGCAGGGAGGGGGACTCCAGCACGTGCAGCCCCGCCCCGGACGCCCCGACCGGCCCGGTGACGCACAGCAGGTCTCCCGGTCGCGCGCCCGAGCGCTCCACCGCGGCGATGCCCGGCGCCATCCTGCCGACGGCGGTCACGCCCACCACCAGCTCGGCCGCGGCGGTCGTGTCGCCCCCGGCGATCGTGCAGCCCCACTCGGCCGCCAGCGTCTCCATGCCGTCGTAGAGCGCGTCCACGACGGCCGGCGCGACACCCCGGGGGAGCCCCAGGCCCACCAGCGCCGCCACCGGCGCGGCGCCCATCGCCGCCAGGTCGGAGAGGTTGACCGCCAGCGACTTCCAGCCGATGTCCCAGGGCGCGGCGGTGCCGAGCCGGAAGTGGACGTCCTGCACGAGCATGTCGTGCGCCAGCACGATCGCGGGGTCGCCGTCCAGGACCGCCGCGTCGTCACCGATGCCCAGGCGCACGCCCGGGCGCACGGCGGCGCGCGCGGTGATGGCTCGTATGAGCGCAGCCTCGGACATGCGCTCGTGTCCTCCCTTCGCTGGCATTACCCAGATCAGGTTCAAAGGGTCGAGGCCGGTATGCCTCCTCTCAGCCGCGGGTGCGGCTCCCCTGCTGCCGGGGACGCTACCACTGGAGGAACGGTCACGGGGCTAAGGCCCGTCGCCCCGCATGCCGATGGGGCCAGCAGTCGCGCCCTCCCCCGCCACCGACGACAGGCCGGGCGCACACCAGACCTTCGAGGAGCCACATGAGCACCGACATCGCCACCGACCCTCAGGCACACCAGCTCGTCGTCTTCACGCTGGGGGCGGAGGAGTACGGCGTTCCGATCAAGCTCGTGCAGGAGATCATCCGCTACACCGAGCCGCGCCCCATCCCGGGCTCGCCGCACGGCGTGGAGGGCGTGATCAACCTTCGCGGTCGCATCATCCCGGTCGTCGATCTCCGGTCGCGCTTCTCATCGATGGGCGAGCGGGCCGAGGACTCGAAGATCGTGATCGTGGAGCTGGAGGAGACCACCGTCGGCGTCATCGTCGACGAGGTCAAGGAGGTCCTCTCGGTGGCCGCGGACCAGTGCGAGGCCCCGCCGGAGGGCGCGGGCGACGCCGAGTACCTGGATGCCGTCGCCAAGCTCGACGGACGCCTGCTGGTGATCCTCAACATGCCGAAGCTCTTCGGGGCGAACGCCGGCCTCATGTACTAGCCGTCCCGGGCGAGGACGGCCCGTCACGGGCCGTCCTCCCGGACGCGCGCAGGAGCCCCGCCCCCGGCGGCGAATCGTCAGGGCATGGCCTCCCAAGGCGCCAGGACGACGCGTGCCGTGCAGGCCGTCACCAGCGGGCTCCGCTCACGCCCCGGTGACGGGTGGTCCTCGGCGGCGGTCGCCAGGATCTACCTGACGCTGCTGGCGCTGTCGGTGTTCATCTGGATCCTCTGGGTGAGCCGCTCGGTGATCCAGTGGATCGCCATCTCCGCCTTCCTCGCCGTGGCGATCAACCCGCTGGTGGGACTGCTGATGCGGCGGGCCAGGATGCGTCGCGGCGGCGCGATCGGGGTGGTGTACCTGCTGGGCACCGGTGCCCTCGCCGGCGCCGCGCTGGTGTTCATCCCGCCGCTGGTGGATGCCGCCACCGGCCTGGTGGAGGCGATCCCCGGGTACATCGAACGCGTCCAGCGGTCGACGCTGATCCAGGACCTCGACCGGGAGTACGACGTCCTCGACCAGGTGCGGGAGCGGGCGACCGACCTCCTGTCGACGCTCGCCGGTCCGAACGTGGCGGTGGACGCGGCGTCGCGGGTCGTGAACGGCCTGGT
Organism: Actinobacteria bacterium Ga0077560; assembly: GCA_001464275.1. GTDB lineage: Bacteria > Actinomycetota > Thermoleophilia > Miltoncostaeales > Miltoncostaeaceae. The sequence goes on from LNFL01000101.1 coordinate 10,814, forward strand.
CGCCCTGGTGAGCATCGCGGTCATCTGCTTCCTGCTGAGCCTGTACGGGCCGCGCCTGCGCGCGTGGGTGGAGAGCCAGTTCGGCGGCCACACCCGCGTCCGGGTCACCTCGGTGCTGGACGGCATGTACAAGGTCATCGCCGGCTACGTCGTCGGGGTCCTCCTGGTGGCGCTGTGCGGAGCCACGGCAGCCGCCGTGTTCATGTGGGTCGCCGGCGTCCCGTACATCCCGGTGCTGGCCCTCTGGGTGGCGCTCATGGCGTTCATCCCGCTGGTGGGGGCGACACTGGGCGCGGTGCCCTACGTGATCGTCGCCTTCTTCCAGGGATGGCCGGTGGGCGTCGCCGCGCTCGTGTTCCTGGCCGTCTACCAGCAGGTCGAGAACAACCTCGTGCAGCCGCTGATCCACCGGCGCACGGTGCAGCTGAACCCGCTGTGGATCATCATCGCGGTGCTGGTGGGCAGCCAGCTGCTGGGGATCACCGGCGCGCTGGTCGCGATCCCGGTGGCCGGCATCCTCCAGGTCCTGGTGCAGGACTGGGCGGCCGAGCGCCGCCGCCGCGACGACGGATCCGACGACGAGGGCATGACGGCCGTCACCGGCGGGCCCGATCCCGCGGCCGAACCGGCGCCGTCCACGTAACCTCCCGGGCGTGGGAAAGCTCCGCGCCCTCCTCATCGTCGCCGGCATCGTCCTCTCGGTGTTCGTCGTCGGGGCGATCCTCGTGGCGGTCCTGAGCCGTGAGGGCACCCGCACGCAGCGGGTGGACGGCGAGATCACCCGGGTCGAGGTGCTGTCCGAGCGGGGCGCGCTCACCGTACGGGCCGGGGCGCCCGGCGGCGCGGACCTGGTCTCGCGCGAGCGATGGATCCTGATCGGCCCCGACGTGGACGCCACCGTGCGCGACGGAACCCTGCGGGTCGACGTCACCTGCCCGCGGATGTCGCTGGTGTCGTGCAGCGCAGACCTCGACCTCGGCGTGCCGCAGGGCGTGGCGCTCGAGGTCAAGACGATCCGGGGCAACCTGGAGGTGGACGGCCTGGACGGCGCCATGACCGTCCTCAGCGAGGACGGCGATGTGACGGTGCGGGGCGCGCCGCCCAGCGTCGACGCCCGGTCGGTGACCGGCCGCGTCACCGCGGAGCTGTCGTCGCCGCCCGACACGGTGACCCTGCGCAGCGAGACCCAGGACGTGCGGCTGGTGATGCCCTCCGGCGCGTACGACATCCAGGCCGACAGCACGCTCGGCAGCGAGCGCGTCGAGGGCGTCCGCGATGTGCCCGACTCGCCGCGCACCATCATCGCGTCGTCCGGCGCCGGCAACGTGAGCGTGACGGCGACGCCCTGACGGGGAGCTTGGCCGGGGCGTAACCGCGGGGCGTGGATGTCGTCCGGCGGGGGCGGTACCTTTACGAACACATGTTCGACGCCGCCGACAACACCCAGCTCACGCTGTTCATGGGGCAGCGTCCCGACCCGCAGCCGCGCCGGCGGCTGGGCCGCAACGAGCGCATGGCGCTCCGCCTCGATCAGATGGCGGACGACGCCGAGCTCGAGGCGGAGTCCTGCCGGTCACGCGGTGACCAGCTCGGTGAGCGCCGGGCCCGCGAACAGGCCCGGGACGCCCGCAGGTCCGCCGCGCTCCTGCGGGCCGGCCCCGAGGGCGTGGCCCGCCTGCTCGCCTCCTGATCGCCCGGGTCGTCGCTGCGGCGCGACCCGGGCCGCCGACGGCCCGCGGCCCATCAGGCCGCGGGCAGGTCGCCTTCCCAGAACGAGGGCAGGTCCATCTCGAAGCCGCCGTCCTCGGTCGCGTGCTTGGCGTGCCACGCGGTGAAGTCCGGGATCGAGAAGCCCACCACCCGTCGCGAGTGCAGATCCAGTCGCACCTGGATCTCGCGCTCCGGGTCCCAGATGGCCCGCGCCGGCGCCAGCGGCCCGTAGGAGCAGTGGTAGACGTCCTTCTCGGTGTCGTACTGCGTGAAGGTCTCGACGGGGGGTGGCCCGTCGCCGGCAGGGGCGCCGGGAGGGCCCCCGGGACCGCCTGGGGGTGGGGGAGGCATCGTGCTCATGCGTGCTCCATCGTCGGAACGGGTCGGTGGCCGCGGCCGCCGATCAGACTACCCCGGCGCAGCGGGGGTACGCATGCCGTAGAGCGCCGCGTCGACCACGCGCTCCGGCAGGCCGGGCTCGTCCAGGGGCTCCAGGGACACGAGCGCCCGGAAGAACACGGGTCCCGCGACCATGGTGGCCAGCAGGCCGGCGTCGGTGCCCGGGGGCAGCTGGCCGCGGTCGATGCCTCGCGCGATGACCCCCAGCACGTGGGCGCGCCGCTCCGCCACGAAGCGCGCGTGGATCTCGGCCAGGCCCGGCTCGTGACGGGCCTCCGCCGCCAGGGACGGCAGCACGGACGCCCACCGCTCGGTGCGCAGCTGCTCGGCGAGGCCGGACATGAGGAGCACCAGGTCGTCCCGCACGTCGCCCGTGTCGACTCGCGGCGGTTCGCACGCCATGGTCTGGAACGCCGCGATCAGCAGCTCGGCGCGGGTGGGCCAGTGGCGGTAGATCGTGGTCTTGGCCACCCCGGAGCGGGCCGCGACCGCCTCGATCGTCACACCGGGGAAGCCCCCCTCGCACAGCAGCTGCGCGGCGGCGTCGAGCACCGCGCTGCGCGATCGTGCGACCCGCGGGTCGCACGCCCCCTGCTGTCCGTCGGCGTCTCCCAAAACGTCCCCTTGCGCGCAACGCTACGCGGGCGTAGCGTTGCCGTCCGCTACGCGACCGTAGCGTAGCGGACTCGCCCATGACGCACTCAAGGAGAGGGCTTGTGACCCAGGCCGACTCCAGGCGCTGGATCGTGCTGACGCTGCTCAGCCTGACCCAGTTCATCCTGGTCATCGACGTTTCGATCGTGAACGTCGCGCTCGCCGACATCCAGGCCGATCTCGCGTTCTCCCAGGAGAACCTGCAGTGGATCCTGAGCGCCTACACCCTCACGTTCGGCGGCCTGCTGCTGCTGGGCGGGCGGATGGCGGACCTGTTCGGACGGCGCCGCGTGTTCCTCATCGGCCTGGCGGTCTTCATCGTCGGCTCCGCGCTCTGCGGGTTCGCCCAGTCGGAGCTCATGCTCATCGTCTCCCGCGCGCTGCAGGGCATCGGCGCGGCCATCATCTCGCCGGGCGCGCTCTCCATCCTCACCACCACCTTCCAGGAGGGCGCCGAGCGCAACAAGGCGCTCGGCATCTGGGGTGCCATCGCCGGTGTGGGCGGTGCCGTGGGCGTGCTGGCCGGCGGGTTCCTGGTCGAGTACCTGTCGTGGCGCTGGGTGTTCCTCGTGAACCTGCCCATCGGCCTCGCCGTGCTCTTCCTGGTGCCGCGGTTCGTGCTGGAGAGCCGTGGCGAGGGCAAGCCCCGCCTGGACCTGGGCGGGTCGCTCACCATCACCGGTGGCCTCGCAACGCTCATCTACGGGCTCACCCGGGCCGAGACCGACGGCTGGGGCGACAGCATCGCCATCGGCATGCTCGCGCTGTCGGCCATCCTGATCGTGGGCTCGCTGTTCATCGAGGCCACCGTCAAGGATCCGCTGCTGCCCCTGGGCATCTTCCGGAACCGCACCCTCACCGGCGCGAACATCGTGGGCTTCCTGCTGGGCGCCGCGATCTTCGCCATGTTCTTCTTCATCTCGCTCTACATGCAGCAGGTGCTGCAGTACTCGGCGCTCGGCGTCGGCACGCGCTACCTGCTCTTCGCGATCGTGATCATCATCGCCGCCGCGGCATCCCAGGCGCTGGTGACCAGGTTCGGCGTGCGGCCGATCCTGGCGATCGGGATGCTCCTGCTGCTGGCGGGCCTCGTGTACTTCACGCGCATCGACGTGGACGGCTCGTACTCGCGGGACCTGGTGCCGGGCTTCATCCTGGCCGGCGTGGGCCTCGGCTTCGCCTTCGTCCCGGTGTCGATCGCCGCCCTGCAGGGTGTGGAGGACAGGATGGCCGGTGTGGCCTCGGGCCTCATCAACACCTCGCAGCAGGTCGGCGGCGCCGTGGGCATCGCCATCCTGTCCACGGTCGCGACATCGACCACCTCGGGCCGGGTGGAGGACGCCGCCTCCGCGGCGGCGGCCGGTGGCGGCGACCCGGAGGCCGCGGCCGCCGCGGCACTGCCGGGCGGTCTGGTGGACGGCTTCGTGAACGCCTTCTGGACGGGCGCCGGCATGGCGGTGGTGGGCCTCATCTGCACCCTGTTCATCATCAAGAAGGTGGGCCCGCAGCAGGCCGCGACCGCGCACCACGCGCCGGGGCTCTAGGCCCATCGGTCGCCGGGGCGGCGATGTGCCGCCCCGGCGCCCAGGCCCTATCCTTTCCCGGATGCACACGGACATGCGGGGGAGCACATGAGCGAGGTCGGCGAGGGTCCCGGGCTGGACGAGTGGCGCCGGCGCGCGCAGGCGGAGCTCGGTGACCGGCCGCTGGACGCACTGACCACCGTCACCCCCGAGGGGATCCCGGTGAAGCCGCTGTACACGGCCGCCGACCTCGAGGACATCGAGGCCCTGGGCTCGCTGCCGGGCTTCGCGCCGTTCACGCGCGGGGTGCGGGCGACCATGTACGCGAACCGGCCGTGGACCGTGCGCCAGTACGCGGGCTTCTCCACCGCCGAGGAGTCGAACGCCTTCTACCGGCGCAACCTGGCGGCCGGTCAGATGGGCCTGTCGGTGGCCTTCGACCTGGCCACGCACCGTGGGTACGACAGCGACCACCCGCGCGTGGAGGGCGATGTCGGGAAGGCCGGCGTGGCCATCGATTCCGTCGAGGACATGAAGGTCCTCTTCGACGGCATCCCGCTGGACAAGATGTCGGTCTCCATGACCATGAACGGCGCCGTGCTGCCGGTCATGGCGTTCTACATCGTGGCCGCCGAGGAGCAGGGCGTCTCCGCGGACAAGCTGGCCGGGACGGTGCAGAACGACATCCTCAAAGAGTTCATGGTCCGCAACACCTACATCTATCCGCCGGCCCCGAGCATGCGGATCGTGGCGGACATCATCGACTACACCGCGCGGCACATGCCCCGGTTCAACTCGATCTCGATCTCCGGCTACCACATGCAGGAGGCCGGGGCGACGGCGGTCCAGGAGCTCGGCTTCACCATCGCCGACGGCCTCGAGTACGTGCGCACGGCGGTGTCGCGCGGCCTGGACGTGGACGCCTTCGCGCCGCGACTGTCCTTCTTCTTCGCCATCGGGATGGACTTCTTCATGGAGGTCGCCAAGCTGCGCGCGGCGCGGCTGCTGTGGGCGCGGGTGATGTCGGGCTTCGACCCGAAGAAGGCCGCCAGCTCGATGCTGCGCACCCACTGCCAGACCTCCGGCGTGTCGCTGACGGCCCAGGACCCGTACAACAACGTCATCCGCACCACCGTCGAGGCGCTGGCCGCGGTGCTGGGCGGCACCCAGAGCCTCCACACCAACAGCTTCGACGAGGCCATCGCGCTGCCCACCGAGTTCTCGGCCCGCATCGCGCGCAACACCCAGCTCATCCTGGCCGAGGAGACCGGGGTGACCCGCGTGGTGGACCCGCTCGCCGGGAGCTACTACGTGGAGTCGCTCACCGACTCGCTCGCCGCGGCCGCCTGGGAGCTCATCCAGGAGGTCGAGGCGATGGGCGGGATGACGGCGGCCGTGGACGCCGGCATGCCCAAGCTGCGCATCGAGGAGGCCGCCGCTCGCAGGCAGGCCCGCGTGGACCGCGGCGAGGACGTCATCGTGGGGGTCAACCGGTACCGCCTCCCGGAGGAGGCGCCGCTGGAGATCCTGGAGGTCGACAACGCCGCCGTGCGCGCGGGGCAGATCGCGGGCCTCGAGCGGCTGCGCGCCCAGCGGGATCCCGCGCGCGCGGAGTCGGCGCTCGCGGCGCTGCGCGAGGGCGCGGCGGGCGATGCCAACCTGCTGGCGCTCTGCGTCGAGGCGGCCCGCGCCCGGTGCACCGTCGGGGAGATCTCAGACGCCATGGAGACCGTGTTCGGCAGGCACCGCGCCGAGGTGCGCAGCATCTCCGGTGTCTACGGCGCGGCGTACCAGGAGGACGAGGGCTTCTCGGCCATCCGGGCGCGCATCGAGCGGTTCGCCGAGCGCGAGGGGCGGCGTCCGCGCATGCTCGTGGCCAAGATGGGCCAGGACGGGCACGACCGGGGCGCGAAGGTCATCGCCACGGCGTTCGCCGACCTGGGCTTCGACGTGGAGGTGGGGCCGCTGTTCCAGACCCCCGCCGAGGTGGCGCGCGACGCCGTGGACGGTGACGTTCACGTGGTGGGGGTGTCCACCCACGCGGCCGGCCACAAGACCCTGGTGCCCCAGCTCATCCAGGAGCTGCGCGACCGGGGCGCCGGCGAGGTGCTGGTGGTGTGCGGCGGCGTGGTCCCGGCGCAGGACCACGAGATGCTCCGCCAGGCGGGGGTCGCGGCGGTCTACCCGCCCGGCACCAACATCCCGGCCGCCGCCGAGGAGGTCATCGACCTCATCGAGCAGCGCCGCGTCACGGCGTGAGCGGGGGCCCCGCGACGGGGACCGGTGATCTGGCGGCGGCGGTCCTGTCCGGGGACCGCCGCGCCCTCGCCCGCGGCATCACCCTGGTGGAGTCCACGCGGGCCGACCACCGCGAGCAGGCCGAGGCGCTGCTGGAGCACCTGCTCCCGCACGCCGGGCGCGCGGTGCGCCTGGGGGTGAGCGGGGCGCCGGGCGTGGGCAAGAGCACGCTCATCGAGGCCCTCGGGCTGCTGGTGGTGGGGCGTGGCCACCGCCTCGCGGTCCTGGCCATCGACCCCTCCAGCTCGCGCAGCGGCGGCTCGATCCTCGGCGACAAGACCCGGATGGCCGAGCTGGCGCGACACGAGTCGGCCTTCATCCGCCCGTCGCCGGCCGGCACGACGCTCGGCGGCGTGGCGCGCCGCACGCGTGAGGCCATGGTGCTGTGCGAGGCGGCCGGCGCGGACGTGATCGTGGTGGAGACGGTGGGCGTGGGCCAGTCGGAGACCGCGGTCGCCGCGATGACCGACCTTTTCCTGCTGCTGGTCTCGCCCGGCGGCGGCGACGAGCTGCAGGGCATCAAGCGGGGCATCATGGAGCTGGCCGACGTGGTGGCGGTCAACAAGGCCGACGGCGACCTGCTTCCCGCCGCCACTCGCGCGGTGGCCGCCTACGCCGGGGCGCTGCACCTCATGATCCCCCGGCATCGTGACCTGCCGGCCGTGGCCCTGCCGGTGTCGGCCATGGAGGGCACGGGCCTGGAGGGCCTGTGGGACGAGCTGCTGCGCCGGCGCGCGCACCTGGAGGCCACGGGTGAACTGCGCGCGATGCGAGCGGCTCAGGCCCGCGACTGGATGTGGAGCGAGGTGCGGGAGGGGCTCATCGACCGGGCACGCCGCGCGGCGGGGCCGCTGGCGGCCGAGCTGGAGGCGCGCGTGGGTGACGGGGCGGTGCTGCCGCACCTGGCCGCCGCCAGGATCCTGGAGCGCGTGCTCCAGGATCCCGAGGGCTGACGGGCTAGCCGGCCACCGGCGGCTGCGGGGTCACCGGACGCGGCCGGGCGACCACCTGCGTCTCGAAGGCGGTCCGCACGCGCGGGGCGTTGCCCGCGACCGCGACCGCCGAGCCCGCCCGGTCACCGGGCGTGACCGTGCCGAAGCGCACCGACACCCGGAACGTGCGCGTGGCACCGGGCGCGAGGGTGCCGAGGCGCCACACGAGACGGCCGGACACCAGCCGCGCGCCCTTCGGCTGCTGGGTGAGGGCCGCGCCGGTGGGCAGGAACTGCTGGAGCACCACGTCTCGGGCGGGATTGCGCCCGCGGTTGCGGACGGTGATCCGGTAGGTGGCCAGGCCACCCACCTGCACGCGCGTGCTGCCCTGTGTCGCCAGACCGAGCGTGGTGCGCTGCGCCGCGATGCCGCCGCCGTCGCCCGGCGTGACCTGCGTGCACAGCCCGCCGGTCACGGTGACCGCCCGGAAGGCGGTGTCATTGGCCGGGTTGGTGTCGCCGGGCAGGGAGATGCGCGCGTCGTTGCGCGCCCCGGTGCCGCACATGGCCTGGGTGATGGCCAGGGTGCCCCGGTAGGTGAGCGAGGCGCCGGGGCCGAGCTGGGCCGGCACCGCTCCGGCGGGGGCGAGGTCGGCCAGCGCCGGGTCGGTCACCGTGAGGCCCGCGGTCGCCACGGGCACGTCACCGGGGTTGGTCACGGTGATCGTGTACTGGGCGTTCTGCCCGGGTGAGTAGCTGGTGGCGTCGGTGGTGACCGAGACCGCCAGGTCGCTCACGCAGGCGACCGTGAACGATGCCGCGGAGTTGTTGTTCGCCAGGTTGGTCTCGCGCGTCTCGAGCGTGAGGTTGGCCTGCACGGCGCCCGTGAGGAGCCGGCCGCAGTCGTCCCGTCCCGGACGGGTGATGCCGCGGTAGAACAGGTCCTCACCGGGCAGGAGCTCGTCGGGCTGTTCCCCGACGTTGACCATGGGCGGCAGGTCCTGGGTGACGAAGAACAGCGAGACGATCCGGGGGACCGGCGTGATGCCGGTGTTGCGGATGCGGACGGTCCAGGTGACGTCCTCGCCGGGACGGGCGGTCGCGCGGTCGGTGCTGAGATCCGCGGCCACGTCGAACCCGCACGCCGGGCTGGCCGCGCTGGCCGTGGCGGCCTGTCCGTCGAGGTTCCAGGTGAGCGACCCCGTGAAGTCCAGGGCGGGCGTGCCGAACCACGTCCGGTCGTCGCCGTAGCCGGGCCGGGGCGCCGTGTCGGGCGCAAAGACCACGTCCTGGCCGCGGTCCGACGGGGCCGGGCTGAACCGGTTGAGCGGGCCCGGCGGGATGATCGCCTGATTCGGAGTGGGGTTCGAGTACCCGAAGTAGGCGGTGAGACCGCCGGGACGGGGTGCGACGCAGGTGACCTGCGGGGTGACCGCGGCGGCGCCCGAGGTCCAGAGGAGCAGCGCCCCGCCGGTGAGCGCGCCGAGTGCGGAAAGTCGTGTGTGCGTCATGTTGCCGGGCAGTCTCCCACGTTCATCGGACATACGGAACCGTGAGCCCTGAAGATCGGTCGGCTTGCGGAATCGAAGTACGCCGCGGGGCGGGGCAGCCCTGCCGGGCCCACTCACTGAACAACTTGACAACTGATCGGTTGTAGACGACCATGCGTCGCGTCAACGAGTGCAGGAGGACGCAGCTCCATGGCCATGCCGCACCCCCTTCCCGAGCCCGTCGTGGAGCTCGTGGCGGAACGATTCCGATGCATGGGCGAGCCCATGCGCATCCGGATCCTCGAGTACCTGCGTGACGGCGAGCGCACCGTCGGCGAGATCACCGCGGCGCTCGGCGCCACGCAGCAGAACGTCTCCAAGCACCTGGGCGTGCTCAACCGCGCCGGCATCGTGGGCCGCCGCAAGGAGGGCACGGCCGCCCGGTACGCCATCACCGACCCCATGGTCCTGGACCTGTGCGAGCGCGTCTGCGCGTCGCTGCGCGACCAGGTGAACGAGCTGGCCGACCTGCTCGGGGAGGCCGCGCGATGACCGCCGTCGGACCCATCGGACGGCTCGGCCGCTGGTCGGCGGGACACGTCCGCAGCGTCGTCGCACTGTGGATCGTCGCGCTCGTGGGTCTGGGGATCTTCGCCCCGGCCGCCGAGCACGCCCTCTCGGGCGCCGGCTGGCAGGACTCCACCAGCGAGTCGGTGGCCGCCCGCGACCTGGTGCAGCAGAACTTCGGCGGGATGAGCGGCAGCGCCCTGATGGTGGTGGTGCACTCCGAGTCGGCCAGGTTCGGCGATCCGGCGTTCACCGCGGTGGTCGACCGGGCAACCGCGGTCCTGGAGGGCTCGGACGCCATCGCGACCGTGCGGCCCCCGCAGCCCGGCCAGACCGTGAGCAACGACGGCCACACCGCCGTGATCATGGGCGGCGGCTCGCAGAACACCACGGGCATGGTCCGCGCGGCCGACGACCTGAAGGGCGACCTGCGCGACGCCGGCGCCGACGGGGTGTCCGTGGAGCTGACGGGCCAGTCGGCCATGTGGTCGGACTTCAACGAGGCCAACAAGACGGCGATGATGAAGTCCGAGCTGCTGAGCTGGCCGGTCACGCTCACGATCCTGGTGCTGGCCTTCGGGGCCCTCGTCGCCGCGACCCTCCCGCTGATGCTCACCATCATCGCCCTGGCGATGTCGGCCGGCTCGCTCTACCTGGCCACGCAGGTCACCGACGTGTCCATCTGGGCCATGAACTTCGCGCTGATGTTCGCGTTGGCGCTGGGGATCGACTACGCCCTGTTCATCGTCCAGCGGTTCCGCGGGGCGCTGATGGGCTCCCACCTGGAGCGCGAGGAGGCGGTGGCGGTCACGATGGACACCGCGGGCAAGGCGGTCCTCTTCTCGGGCCTCACCGTGCTGATCTCGCTGTCGGCGGTCCTCATGGTCCCCAGCCCCGCGTTCCGCTCGATGGCGATCGGGATCATGCTCTCGGTGGTCTTCATCCTGCTGGCCACGCTCACGCTGCTGCCGGCCGTGCTGGGCAAGCTGGGGGACCGGGTCAACCGCTTCTCGCTGCCGTGGGTCCACGAGGGCGAGCACCGTTCGCCGCGGTTCGCCCGGTGGGGTGAGTTCCTGTGGCGGCGCCCCGGGATCGTCGCGGTCGCGTCGCTGGCCGTCCTGCTGCTGCTGGCGCTGCCCGTCATCGGGCTGCGCACGGGAATGCCGAGCATCAAGGTGGTGCCGGAGGGCGACACCGCCCGCGTGGGGTACACGCAGGTGCAGGCCGCCTTCGGCCCGGGCGCGCCCGGGGCGCTGCAGCTGGTGGGTCCCGTCGCGGACGTCACCGACGCCGCCCGCATCGCCGGCGCCGATCCCGCGATCGCCAACGTCACGCCGGTGCAGCCGGGTGGCGGCGGCCTGGGCCTCGTCCAGGCGGTCCCGGGCGTGGATCCGTCGGACCCGGCCCTCGGGACCACCATCGACCGGCTGCGGGACACGCTTCCCGCGAACGTGCTGGTGGGCGGTGGCGCGGCCGAGAACCACGACCTGGAGGCGGCGCTGCGCACCTACACCCCGCTTGCGATCGGGGTGATCCTGGTGCTCGGGTTCCTGCTGCTGCTGGTGGCCCTGCAGGCGCCGCTGGCCGCTGCCATCGGTGTGCTGTCGAGCCTGCTCGCCACGGGCGCCGCGTTCGGCGTGGCCCGGCTGATCTTCCAGGAGGGGCACCTGTCCGGCCTGCTGGGCTTCGAGTCGCAGGGTTTCCTGGACGCCTGGGGTCCGATCTTCTTCTTCGCGATGATCTTCGCGATCTCGATGGACTACACGGTGTTCCTGATGTCCTCGGCGAAGGAGCACTGGGACCGCTCGCACAACGCCCGCGAGGCGATGGTGGGGGGGCTGGCGCACAGCGGCCGGGTCATCCTGGCGGCGGCCGGCGTGATGGTGGCGGTGTTCCTCACCTTCGCGCTCAGCGGCCCGCTGCCCCCGAAGGAGATGGGGATCATCCTCGGCGTCGCGGTGCTCCTGGACGCGGTCCTGGTGCGGTTGCTGCTGGTGCCCGTGCTCCTGCGGTTCGCGGGCGCGGCGGCCTGGTGGCAGCCGCGGTGGCTCGACCGGATGCTCCCGGACGTGCGCTTCGGCCACTGATGCCGGGGGCGTGACCGCTCAGGCGGCCATGTCCTGAAGGGCGGCGACCGGCCCCAGCGCGACCACCAGGTCGCCTGGGGCCAACGCCGTGGGCCCGTCGGGTGCTGCCCGCATCGCGTCGGTGCCGGCGGGACGGATCGCGAGGACCGTGACCCCCGGGAAGCGGGCCGGGACCTCAGCCACACGCAGGCCGTCGGTGGCGGATCCCGCGCGCACCAGCAGCTCCTCCAGGCGCAGGTCGGGAGCCACGGCGACCAGGTCCAGGAAGTCCACGACCGCGGGGCGGATGGACACCGAGGCCATGAGCTTCCCCGAGAGGGCGTAGGGCTGGATGACCCGGTCGGCTCCGGCACGCTGGAGGCGGTCGGTCGACTCGGGGTCGGATGCGCGCGCGACCACGAGCAGGCCGGGCCGCAGCGCGCGGCCGGTGAGCGTGACGTAGACGTTGAGCGCGTCGGAGTCGAGGGCGCAGACGAGGCCCCGCGCGTGTTCGATGCCGGCCGCCCGCAGCGTCGCCTCGCGGGAGGCGTCCTCGCACAGGTGCGCCAGCCCCGCCACGGTGAGCTCGTCGGCGACCTCGGGCCGGTGGTCGATCACCACCACCTCCAGGCCCTGCTGGGCGAACTCCGCCGCGGCGGCGCGGCCCACCCGGCCGTACCCGCAGATGATGAAGTGGCCGCGCAAACGGCCGATGTCCCGTCGCACCCGCGCCCCCCTGAGCGTCGCCTCCAACTGGCCGGACATGATGAGCTCGGTGGTGGCCGCCAGGAAGGCGAACACCGTGATGAGGCCGAGCACGATGAGCGAGATCGTGAAGCCCTCGCCGAGGGCGCCGAGCGGCCGGACCTCGCGATAGCCGATCGTGCTGAGGGTGATGACGGTCATGTAGACCGCCTCGCGCACGCTCCAGCCCAGCAGCAGCACGTATCCCGCAACGCCGTAGAGCGTTGCTGCAATGAGCATGCCGATGGGCAGGCGGTAGCGGCCCACGAGCGCCCAGATCGTCATGCCGGTGCGGTTCTCGGCCATCGACGGGATCTTGCCCGATCGCCCGGTCGTCGCCGCGGCGGAGGCGGGGGAGGGCCGGGGGAGGGGGCGACGGCCGAAACGGGGGTGGAACCACTCCCTCAGGCAGGCTTTCCTACCGCCGATGCAGCGCGCCATGACCTTCTCGCAGATTCCCGCCGCCCGGGCGGCACTCGTGTTCCTGACCGTCCTCCTGCTGGCGGTGCTCGCCGCGGGGCCGGCCTCCGCGGCGACGGTGACCGTGGCGCCCGGGGACACCCTGTCGGGGATCGCCGCCCGCCATGGCGTGAGCGCCTCGGCGCTGGCGGCGGCGAACGGCCTGGCCGACCCGAACCACGTGGTGGTGGGCGCGCGGCTGCGCCTTCCCGGCTCCGGCGTCTCGGTCACGGCGTCCGCGGGATCGGTGGTCGTGCGCGCGGGGGACTCGCTGTCGGCGATCGCCGCCCGCCACGGGGTGAGCCCGGCGGCGCTGGTGGCCGCCAACGGCCTTCGCGACCCCGACCACATCGTGGCCGGCACCCGCCTGCGCCTCCCCGGCTCCGGGTCGGCCGTCGCGTCGGGCGGGACCACAGGGGCCACCGTGACGGTGCGGCCGGGGGACACCCTCTCCGCCATCGCCGGCCGGGCCGGCGTATCGCTGTCCGCGTTGGCGGGCGTCAACGGGCTCGCCAACCCCAACGCCATCCACGCCGGGCAGGTCCTGCGGCTCCCCTCGGGGGCGACGGGCGGCTCGACCGGGTCGTCCACGGCGCCCCGGTACCTCGCGCCGACGGTCACCGTTCCCCGGTCCGAGGTGGGCGCCCTGATCTCTCGCGCCGCCGCCCGGTATGGGGTCGACCCCTCCCTTGCGCGGGCCATCGCCTGGCACGAGAGCGGCTACAGCCAGTTCATGCACTCCCACGCCGGCGCCATCGGGGTGATGCAGCTCATGCCCTACACCGCCGACTGGGCCGGCCCGGCCCTGGTGGGGCGCCGCATCGATGCCCGCAACGTCCACGACAACATCGAGGCGGGCGTGGCCTTCATCGCCTGGCTCCAGCGCCGCACTGGCGACCGCCGCCGCACCGCCATGGCGTACTACCAGGGGCTGCACTCCCTCACCGAGCGCGGGCCCTACGACGACACGGTCGCCTACGGCGCCTCCGTCATGGCTCTCCTGGGCCGCGTCTGATCCACACGCCCGCCGGCCGCGTCCCGAGGGCGTCCCCGCCCACCGTCCAATTGAACGCCCGCGTGTGCAATTGCACATCCACGCTCCCAAGTGGACACCCCGCTCCGGGCCTCGGACGGGCTCCCGGGGGACGCGGGTCCATCCAATTGAACGTCCGGGTGTCCAATTGGACATCGGGAGCCCGGCGTCAGGACGGCGGCCACCGGTGGGCGGGCGGGGTCCGTCCAATTGAACGTCCGCGTGTGCAATTGCACATCCACGCGTTCAACCGGACACCCGGGACCCGGCGTCCAGAAGGGGCGGCCCGGAGTCCACGGAGCGTCCAATTGCACGTCCCGGTGCGCAAGTGGACATCCGAGACCAGGCGCCAGGACGTCGGTCGCCGGTGGTCGGGCGGGTCCGTCTAATTGGACGCCGGCGTGTGCAATTGCACGGCGGGGCGTCCGCATCGTCCGGACGCCCCGCGGTACGGCCCGGCTACCGGCCGACGGTGGAGAGGCCCCAGATGGCCTGGTCCTCCTCGCCCAGCCGCCACATGAACGTCTTGGTGATGCCCCCCGCGGCGGCGGCGGCGTGCTTCTGGCGCACCGTCTCGGCGTCGATGAACCGGACGTCCCGCCGGACGCCGCCGGCGTAGTAGGTGAAGGTGAGCTCGCCGGACGCCGGGTCGCGGACGGGAGTGGCGCCCACGCGCGCGATCAGGGCCTGCATGTCGTCGTACTCGTAAGGGGTGCCGGGCTTGGAGAGGCCGCTTCCCTCGGGCCAGTCGATGCCGTACATGGCTGTGCCCATCACGAAGCGGTCGCGGTTGGGCAGGCCGGAGATGTAGGTGGCCACGCCCTGCAGCCAGCTGAGCGGGCTGATCGGCCCCGCGGCGGAGGTGAGCCAGTGCCAGCCCCACGACATCACCAGCACCTCGTCGACCTGAGCGGAGATGACCGGGTAGTCGAAGATGCCGTTCCGGGGATGCTGCTTGTTCGTGTCGCTCTGCTTGGCGGACACGCAGATGGACACCAGCCGGCCCTCGGCGTGCAGGCGGGCCGACAGCTCGGTCATGAAGTCCGACAGCGCGGCGCGGTCGCTCCACAGGCCGGCCTCGAAGTCGATGTTCACGCCGTCGTAGCCGTAGGTGCGGGTGACCTCGACGATCCGGTCGATCCAGGCGTCGCGCAGGGCGGGCTCGGTGAAGATGCGGTGCAGCGTCTCGGTGCGCTGGCAGTTGATGCGCGGGAGCACCAGGATCCGGCGGGCCTGCGCCCATCGCGTGATGCGCGGGTCGTCGGTCCCCACGAAGGCCCCGTTGGCCAGGCAGTCGTAGTAGGTGGGGTACACGCGCCCCACCTTCATGTAGTTCTTCTGGAGGTCCTCGAAGGACCGGTCGGTGCTGGCCAGCAGGAACGCCCGTGCGGTCCCGGTGGTGGGCGTCGGCGGGTCCAGCTGGATCTCGATGGGCACGGACTTGGGCGAGACGTCGCCGCGGGCGTCCACGGTCTGCACCTCGATGCGGTGGACCTCACCCTGCACGAGCCCGGTCACGATGCGCGAGGTCTCGGTCCCCTGGCCCAGCACCGCATCGTCGCGAAGGACGCGGTAGCCGGCGACGCCGAACGACCCGGGGAGCGCCGGGCGCCAGCTCACGCGGAACGCGCCGCCGCCGAGCGACTGGGCCGCGAGGCCCGTCGGCGGACGGGGCGGGGAGAGCACGGTGGCCACCTGCACGAGGCGGCTCATCGCGCCCAGCCGGCCGGCGCGGTCCACCGGCGCCACCTGGAACGCGTAGGGACGGCCGCCCACCACGTCGACGTCGAGGGTGGTGCCCCGGACCTGCTTCACCACCAGCTCGTCGCGGAAGACGCGGTACCCGAAGGCCCCGGGAACCGGGCCCCAGCGCAGCCGCACCCTCCGGTCGTTCAACTCACCGATGTTCAGGGATCCGGGCGCCGACAGGTGCGCGCGGTTCTGTACCTGCGTGCGCACCTTCACCACCGCCGCGCACCGCATGCGCTTGGCGCGGCCCTCGATCACCCCGATCCGGATCCGCACGAGCTTTCCGGGGCGGACGTTCACGGTCATGGAGCGCCGCCGGGTCTGGCCCACCACGTGGCCGCCGCGGGCCACCCGGTAGGTGAGGACCCTGCGAGCGCCCGCGGGCGGACGCCAGCTGACGGTGAGCGTGCGGGTGTCGCGCTGCACCACCGTCACGTTCGACGGGGTGATGCACGCGGCGTCCGCGCGGGTGGCCGCGCCCCCGCCCAGGACCATGGCGGTCCCGGCGAGGGCGATGACGAGGGTGCGGCGGTGGGTCCGGGGCACGGTTCGCAGACCTCCGCTACTGGTTGCTCAGGATGCTCTGCTCGGCGAGGGCCATCGCCGCCGACGCCGTCTGGTCCGCTGCCGCCACCACCATCGGGTGCTGGCGGTGCAGCTCGCGGTCGAGGGAGTCGTGCGCGGCGAGGACGCCGGGCACGGCGGCCACCATCGGCACGGAGGACAGGGCGATCGCCAGGGCGGCGCCGGTGCTGCGGACCCACTGGGGTGCGGCGCGCATTCAGCGCACCGCCCGGTCGGCGTCGTCGGTCTGATGCTCGGTCGCAGCGAACTGCGCGACCGCTGCTGCTCGGGGCACGAGCACTGCGGGCACAGGATCCTCCTTGATCATGCCGGCGGTTGCCGGACGAGTGCCCCACGACGCGGTCCGTGACGTGAAGATCGCGTAGTAGGTCTGCCACAACATGAATGCCAGGTAGAAGAAGACGAACGCGATCCCGTAGATCCACAGCGTGTCGTACTGCCGCTTCCGCACGGCGAAGTACAGGCTGTAGACGAGGGCGATCGCGTAGATCCCCACCAGGTAGATCAGCGGCGCCGCGTGGCCCTGCACCAGCGGCCGCCAGAACACGGCGCGCAGCGCCGTGATCGGGGCGATCAGGGGCAGGATCATCCCGACGTAGACGGCCAGCGAGGCGGCCGGGTGCTTGCGCCACATGAAGGTGGCGACCAGCAGGGACTCCCGGGTCCAGGACCGCTTCCAGCGGGCCTGCTGGCGCATGAACTTCTTGAACGTGGTGGGCACGGCCGTGTGGCTCACCGCGTCGGCGTGGTAGACCACGCGCCACTTGCGCAGCACGCAGTTGGTGAGCGAGCGGTCGTCGCCGAAGGTCGACTCCCGGCCCAGGAACGTCTGGGTCTCCCACCAGTCCAGCCGCGGCATGATCGCGTCACGGCGGTAGGCGGAGAAGCAGCCGGAGCAGCAGGTCACGGCGCCGAAGACCGACTCGGCCGCCTTGAAGACCTTGAACGCCACGAAGTAGCGCACGGCCTGCATCTTGGTGAGCCAGGTCTCCCGGACGTTCAGCACCTCGGCGTGGCCGCAGACGGCGCCGACGCGCTCGTCGTCGAAGGCCTGCACCAGCTTGGCCATGGCGTCCGGCTCCAGCTCGGAGTCGGAGTCCACGAAGGCCACGATCTCGGCGTCGGTGGCGCGGATGCCCGCGGCCATCGCGGCGCGCTTGCCGCGGTTCTCGGGGAAGTCGATGACCCGGATGCGTCCGCCGGCCTCGGCCTCCACGCGGCGCATCTCACCGATCGTGTCGTCGGTGGACCCGTCGTTCACCGCGATGATCTGCAGCAGCTCCGCGGGGTAGTCCAGGGCCAGGATCGAGCGCAGCGACGAGGCGATCGCCTGCTCCTCGTTGAAGCCCGGCATGATGACCGCCACACGAGGCCGCAGGCCCACGTCCATGGGCGCCCGGTACCAGAGCGACAGCACGAACCGGGACAGGATGTACGTCGTGACGACGATCCCGTAGATCCCGAACCAGGGGTCCAGGGCGATCTGCCCGGCGAAGGCGATCTTGTACGCGACGATCGCCGCCAGGATGAGCAGCAGATACGCCGCGACGGCGAAACTGGCCAGCCGCGGGAGCACGCGACCGGCCCGCTGGGAAAGGGGCAAAGAGGGCACCGATGTAGCTGGCACGGGGGTTGCAGCACCGAGGACCGGGAACCGGGCATCTCCTCGGGGCACCCTCTAGATCGGCGGATGACCTCCCCACCTGAAGGGCGGGACGTCATGCGCCGGGGTCAGCGTTCGCGCAGGCGGATGGTGCGGCGGCCCATCGCGACCAGGCGGGGCGGCGTGTCGCGGAAGAGGCGGATCCGCCGGTGCGACTCGGTGCGTCGCAGCCACATCCAGCCGGCGAGGTTCACCACGCCGGTGCCGAAGGCCATCGCGGCGATCACCGCACCCACGCCGGGCCCGCCGGCGATCCCGAAGGTCACCAGGAGCGCCACCAGCAGCAGCTCGAGGGCGACGCGCCGCAGCGTGCCGCGCAGCGGCTCCACCTCCATGCCGCGCGGGGCGGGCTGCGCGTCGCGGGAGGCGGCGCTGAGCCAGCGGAGGTTGGTGAGCCCGAGCACCACCAGCATGACCGCGCTCATGACCCCGAAGGTCACCAGGGAGCGGGCGGGTTCGTCGCGGTTGGCGGCGTCGATGGCCACGCCGGCGGCACCCACGGCGAGGTATCCGGCGGCGTAGGCCCGGTATTCGGTCACGAGCGGGGCGAGGGCTGGCATGCGCGGCATATTGGCAGGCCGCGGCCGTGGGAGGATGGGACCGTGGGCCTTGACGAGTACCGGCGCAAGCGTGATTTCGGCGCGACACCCGAGCCGGCGCCCCTCGGGGACGCCGCCGGCGACGGCGCGCCGCGGTTCGTCGTGCAGCGCCACAGCGCCCGGGCGCTGCACTTCGACCTGCGGCTGGAGCACGAGGGGGCCCTGGCCTCCTGGGCCGTCCCGAAGGGCGTGCCCCTGCGGAGGGGACCGAAACGCCTGGCCGTGCGGACCGAGGACCATCCCCTCGAGTACCTGGACTTCGCGGCCGTCATCCCGGAGGGCCAGTACGGCGCCGGGCGGATGACGGTATGGGACACGGGGACGTACGAGCCGCTGAAGATCACGGGGGACGAGTGGAAGGTGATCCTCCACGGCGGCGTGGTGGAGGGCGAGTACCACATGGTCCGCACGGGGCCGGGCGACTCCGGGAAGGAACAGTGGCTGCTGTTCCGCGCCACGGCCGCGGGGGACGGGGCCCCGGACCCGGTGCCGGCCTTCCGCGAGCTGCGTCCCATGCTGTCCAGCGCCGCCCGGGATCCGTTCGACGACCCGGAGTGGACCTTCGAGATCAAGTGGGACGGATACCGGGCGCTGGTGCTGGTGAGCGGCGACGGGGTGGAGCTGCGGTCGCGGAGCGGCCGGGACGTGACCGCCGACTACCCGGAGCTGGGGAACCTGCGGCGCCTGTTGCTGTGCCAGGAGGCCATCCTGGACGCGGAGATCTGCATCCTGGACGACCAGGGCCGGGCGAGCTTCCAGGCCCTGCAGCGCCACGACGGCACCGCGACGCTGGTGGTCTTCGACGTCCTGCAGGCCGACGGGCGGTGGGTCACCGACCGGCCGCTGGCGGAGCGCCGCGCCCTGCTGTCGGAGATCGTCGCGCCGGAGGCCCCGCCCCGGCTGATCGTCTCGGAGACCGTTCCCGGTCAGGGTTGCGCCCTGTACGCCGCCGCGCTGGAGCGCGGCATCGAGGGCATCGTCGCCAAGCGCCTCGACTCCCCGTACCGGCCCGGGCAGCGCAGCAGGGACTGGGTGAAGGTGAAGGCCCGGCAGGAGGAGACCGTGCTCATCGGGGGCTGGAGCGAGGGGGAGGGATCGCGCCGCAGCACCCTCGGCAGCCTGCTGGTGGGTCGTCCGGACCCCGCCGGCCTGGTGTTCACGGGCATGGTGGGCTCCGGCCTCACCGAGGCGACGGCCCGGGACCTGCGCGGCCGCCTGGAGGCCGAGCCGCGCGCCGACAGCCCGTTCGCCGCGCCGCCCCCGCCGGCCCCGGGGGTGCACTGGGTGGAGCCCACCCGGTGGTGCCGGGTGGCCTATGTGGAGATGACCGCCGACGGCCGGATGCGGGCGCCGGTCTTCCTGGGCCTGGCCGACGGGCCGGACACGGGCGAGGAGGCCTGGGTGGAAACGCCGGCGGCGCCCCCCACGGGCGGGAGCGACGAGCGCATCGTCGCCGATGGCGCGCGCCGGGTGCGGCTCACCAACCTGTCCAAGGTCTACTGGCCCGGGGAGGGCATCACCAAGGGCGAGTTGCTGGACCACTACCTGCGGGTCTCGGAGTGGCTGGTGCCCCATCTGGCCGGACGCCCCATGATCCTGAAGCGCTACCCGAACGGCATCGCCGAGGCGTTCTTCTTCCAGCACAACGCGCCCGACAACACGCCGGAGTGGCTGCCCACCGCAGAGCTGGGACGTGGGGAGTCCTCCACCGAGCGCAACCGGTACCTGGTGGTGGAGGATCCGCTGGCGCTGCTGTGGGTGGCGAACCTGGGGTGCATCGACCTCAACCCCTGGCAGAGCCGGGTGGGCACGCCCAACGCGCCCACACATGTGCTGTTCGACCTGGACCCGCCGGACGGCATGTCGTTCGACCTGGTGGTGGAGACCGCGCTCATGGTGCGGGACGCCCTCGAGCGGCTCGGCATCCGGGGGTACCCGAAGACCTCCGGCAGCACGGGGATGCACGTCTTCGTGCCCGTCGGTCCCGGCCTCACCTACGAGGTCACGCGGCTGTTCGCCCAGGTGGTGTGCGAGGACCTGGCGCGCCGCCGCCCGGACATCCTCACCACCGTGGTCACCGTCGCCAACCGGGGCAACCGCCTCTATCTGGACGCCAACCAGAACGGCCGGGGCAGGAGCGTCGCCAGCGTCTACTCGGTGCGCCCGAGGCCCGGCGCACCGGTCTCCACGCCCCTGGAGTGGGACGAGGTGCGGCCCGGCCTGGACCCGCGGGCGTTCACCATGGACGTGGTGGCGCGGCGCCTGGTGCGCCACGGTGACCTGTTCGCCGGTGCCCTGGACGATCCGCAGCCCCTGTCCGAGGCCATCGCCAGGATCACGGGGTGATCGCGTTCCGCACCGCCGCCGTCCTGGCCGCCGCGAGCCTGCTGCTGGGGGGCTGCGGGGCCGGGGAGCGGCGTCCCGGGCCACCGGCCCCGGAGCCGGCCAGCAGCGGCTACTTCGTGGGGCGCTCCCCGGAGGGCGTCGCGGTGGCCGTCGACCTGGCGGGGTTCGATCCCACCGCGCAGGTCGTCTCGCGCGTGCTGGCCGAGTACGACCGGCCGGTGCTGCTGGCCATCACCTCCTACGTGAACTCCGGGGAGGAGGCCGTGGTGGCGCCCCAGCTGACGGCCCGGACGCGCAGCGGCCGCATGGTTCCGCTGGTGGACGTGCGCGCACTGCTGGCGCGCCTGCCCGGGGCCGCGTCCCTGGCGGCGCGGCGGCGGATTCCCCCGGCTCCGGACGCACTCGCCGCGGGCGCCAGCAGCCTGCGATACCTGGGCGCGGTGGACGTCGCGGCGCAGGACGTGGAGGCGGTCCGGATGGTCGTCGGCGACGCCGTCGTGGAGTTGTCTGAGCAACGCCGGTAGGGATTCGGTGCCCCGACGGCGAACGCTGGGGGCAGGATGCCAGCCACTGATGAAGTTCACGCCCTCCGCGAACGCCTCCGCCGGGACTACGAAGAGTTCAGTCCCGCGCAGCAGGCCCTCGCGCGATACGTCGCCGACCACATCGGCGACCTCCCGCTCATGTCGGCCCACGAGGTCGCACGCGCGGCACACTGCAGCCCCGCCACCGTCGTCCGGTTCGCCCAGGCGCTCGGCTACGGCGGCTACCCCGACATGCAGCAGCTCGTGCGCCGCGCCCAGCGGCCCTGGCTGCCGCCCGCCGGCCGCGAGCGACAGCAGCTCGGGGTGTTCGGCGGCGGCGACGGCGTCCGCGCGGCGCTGGATGCCGAGCGACATGCCCTGGAGGACACCGCCGAGCGGCTCGGCCAGCGCGGCCTGGCCCCGCTGGCGACCGCGCTCGCCGGCAGGCGCCCGGTGGTGATCGCCGGCGACGGGCATGCCCGCGCCGTCGTGGGGATCCTCGCGGAGCGGCTCGGCCGCGCCGGGCTCCCCTGTGCCACCGTCACGGCGCTGGAGTCCCAGGACCGCGCCTGGCTGTCCGGCCTCGCCGGCAACGGGGCGGTCGTCGCGGTGGGCATCGGCCGGGAGGCCCGCGTCGCGAACGTGGCGGCCGAGGCCGGGCGCCAGGCCGGCGTCCCGGTGGTGGCCCTGGTGGACAGCAGCCTGTCCCCGCTGGCCCGCCTGAGCCTCGCGCGGGTCGTCCCCGCCGACGTCCGCGGCGGCGCTCCGAGCCTGGTGGCGATGATCGCCGTCGTCCAGGCGCTGGCCAGCGCCGTGGAGGGCGCCTCCCGGCGCGCTCCCGCGCAGGGCGCCGACCGCGAGCTGGCGGCCGTCTCCGCATAGCCGCATGTCGTCCGCGGTCCGCTCTCCGGGTGGGCCGCGGACGCCGTGGGCTAGACTGCCCGGACGGCTTTCGGCAGCGGATCAGAAGGGGTGGGCGTGACGGACGAGTCCGGGATGAACGGGCGCACGGGGACGATGCGCGTCAAGAGCGGTCACGCCCAGATGCTGAAGGGCGGGGTCATCATGGACGTGACCACCCCCGAGCAGGCGCGCATCGCCGAGCAGGCGGGTGCGTGCGCGGTGATGGCGCTCGAGCGCATCCCGGCGGACATCCGCGCCCAGGGCGGCGTCGCGCGCATGAGCGACCCCGACCTCATCGAGGGCATCAAGGAGTCCGTGAGCATCCCGGTGATGGCCAAGTGCCGCATCGGCCACTTCGTGGAGGCCCAGATCCTCCAGGCCCTCGACGTCGACTACATCGACGAGAGCGAGGTCCTCACCCCGGCCGACGAGGCCCACCACATCGACAAGCACCGGTTCACCGTGCCGTTCGTGTGCGGTGCCACCGACCTGGGCGAGGCGCTGCGGCGCGTGGCCGAGGGCGCGGCGATGATCCGCAGCAAGGGCGAGGCGGGGACCGGCAACGTGGTCGAGGCGGTCCGCCACATGCGTGAGATCCTCGGCGGCATCCGCCGGCTCACCACGCTCTCGCCGGAGGAGCTCTACGCCGCCGCGAAGGAGCTGCGCGCCCCGTACGACCTGGTCGCCTGGGTCGCCGAGCACGGCCGCCTGCCGGTGGTGCTGTTCACGGCCGGCGGGATCGCCACGCCCGCCGACGCCGCGCTGATGATGCAGCTCGGCGCCGACGGGGTGTTCGTCGGCAGCGGCATCTACAAGAGCGAGGACCCGCCGGCGCGCGCCCGGGCCATCGTGGAGGCCACCACCCACTTCGACGACCCGGCCGTGCTGGCGCGGGTGTCGGCCGGGCTCAAGGACGCCATGCCGGGCATCGAGATCGACTCCCTCGGCGGGAGCCAGCTGCTGCAGACCCGGGGCTGGTGAGCGTCGAGGTCCTGAGCGGGCGCCCCCTCGTGGGGGTGCTGGCGGTGCAGGGCGCGTTCGCCGAGCACCGGGCGGCGCTCGAGCGCGCCGGGGCGGAGGTCGTGCGCGTGCGCACGGGCGCAGACCTGGCCGGCCTGCGGGGCCTGGTGGTACCGGGCGGGGAGAGCACCACGCTGCGGGTGGTGGCGGGCGAGTCCGGCCTGCTTCACGACCTGCGCGCCGCGGTGGACGGCGGGCTCCCGGTGCTGGGCACCTGCGCGGGGCTCATCGCCCTGTCCGAGGAGATCGCCGACGGGGACGAACCCCTCATCGGCGGGCTGGACGTGACCGTCCGGCGGAACGCCTACGGCCGCCAGGTCGCCTCGTTCGAGGCGCCCGTGGAGGTGCCGGGGCTGGGCGAGGGGCCGCTGACGGCGGTGTTCATCCGGGCGCCGCGCATCGAGCGGACCGGTCCCGAGGTGGAGATCCTCGCCGAGCTGGACGGGGCACCGGTCGCGGTGCGCCAGGGGAACCTGATGGGCGTCGCGTTCCACCCGGAGCTCACCGACGACCTGCGGTTCCACGAGTGGCTGGTTGATCGGGCCCGGGCACACCACCCGGTCCTGGGGACGGAAACGAAGGAGGCACGCCGTGTCGGGGCACAGTAAATGGGCCACCATCAAGCGGAAGAAGGGCGCCGCGGACGCCAAGCGCGGGCAGCTCTTCTCCAAGCTCTCGCGCGCCATCATCGTGGCACTCGGCGCTCGCCGCGGCGGTGCAGAAGGCGCGCGACAACTCCATGCCCAAGGAGAACATCGAGCGGGCGATCCAGCGTGGCGCCGGCGCCGGTGACGGTGAGGCCTACGAGGGCATCACCTACGAGGGCTACGGCCCGGGCGGGGTGGCGATCCTGGTGTCCATCCTCACCGACAACCGGAACCGCACGGCCGCCGACGTCCGCCACATCTTCACCAAGCACGGCGGCTCGCTGGGCACGCCGGGCACGGTGGCGTGGCAGTTCGAGCGCAAGGGCGTGATCCTGGTGGACGCCGAGGGCGTGGATGAGGACGCGGTGATGGAGGCGGCGCTGGAGGCCGGGGCGGAGGACATCTCCCAGGACGGCACCCAGTGGCAGATCACCACCGAGCCCACCGAGTTCAACGCCGTCCGCGAGGCCCTCGAGGCAGCGGGCATCGCGATGGCCTCGGCGGATCTCACCATGGTCCCGAAGACCACCGTCGCACCGAACGAGGCGGAGGCGCGTCGCCTGCTCAAGCTCGTGGACTCCCTCGAGGAGAACGACGACGTGCAGGAGGTCTTCGCGAACTTCGACATCTCCGAGGAGATGCTGGAGGCCGTCGCCGGCTGACGGCGAACCTTCCCGTCATGCCCCTGGTCCTCGGCATCGACCCCGGATTGGCCTCCACCGGCTACGCGCTGGTGGAGTCCGTGTCCGGGAAGCTCCGGTGCCGGGACCACGGCGTGGTGCGCACCTCGCCGCGCACGCCGCACGAGCAGCGGCTGCGGCACATCCACGACGAGATCGCCGCGCTGCTGGTGACCGAGGTCACCGGGGTGGCGATCGAGTCCTGGTTCATCCATCCGGTGAGCAAGGCCGCGATGGGCATGGCCGAGGCCCGTGGGGCCGCGCTGGTGGCCATCGCCGGGGCCGGGGTGGCGGTGCAGGAGTACTCGCCGAACACCGTCAAGCAGTCGGTGACGGGGTCGGGCAGCGCCGACAAGCAGCAGGTGCGCGCGATGGTCGAGCGCCTGCTGGGCGTGCGGCCCTCCACCGACCACGCGGCGGACGCCATGGCACTGGCCATCTGCCACGTGTCGGCGGCCCCCCTCACGCAGGCCATCCGCAGGGCGCGCTGACCGGCCCGCCATCCGGGCGGCCCGATACCCTCGGCTGATGATCCGCTCGGTTCGCGGGCTCCTCGCCGCCACCGGTCCCGACGGGATCCTGGTGGAGGTCGGCGGCGTCGGCCTGCTCGTCCATGTCTCGACCCACACGCTGATGGGCCTGCCGCCGGTGGGATCGGCGGTGCACCTGGAGACGTACCTGGCGGTGCGTGAGGACGCGCTGGACCTGTACGGGTTCTCCGGCGCCTCCGAACGCCAGCTGTTCGAGGCGTGCATCGGGGTGAGCGGGGTGGGGCCGCGCATCGCTCTGGCGATCTGCGGGCTGGACGCCCCGGAGGCGCTGCGCAGCGCGATCCAGGTGGGCGACAGCCGCACGCTGCAGCGGGCCTCGGGCGTGGGCAAGCGCACGGCCGAGCGCATCGTGCTGGAGCTGCGCGACCGCATGGGGGACGTGCCCGCCGTCACACGGGGCGGGCGCATCGCGCCGTCTGCGCCGGTGGGCCCGGTGGGCGAGGCGCGCGAGGCGCTCATGGCGCTCGGCTTCAGCGGCGACGAGATCAACGGGGCGCTCACCGACGCGCCGGACGGCGCGGACACCGCCGGGCTTGTGCGGCACGGCCTCAGCCGCCTGCGGCGGTCCTGATGGGTGGCGATCGGATCACCGATCCGGAGGACCGCCCGGATGAGGAGGAGGTCGACCGCGCCCTGCGGCCCCGCAGCCTGGAGGCGTTCGTCGGCCAGGAGTCGGCGCGGCAGAAGCTGGGGATCTTCCTGGAGGCCGCCCGGCAGCGTGAGGAGGCGCTCGACCACGTGCTGCTTGCCGGGCCGCCCGGCCTCGGCAAGACCTCCATGGCGCGCATCGTGGCGACCGAGCTGGGGGTGGGGTTCCACCCGACCAGCGGCCCGGTGATCGAGCGCAAGGGCGACCTCGCGGCCATCCTCACCTCGCTTGAGCCCCGGGATGTGCTGTTCATCGATGAGATCCACCGGCTGGGGCGGGCCGTGGAGGAGGTCCTCTACCCGGCGATGGAGGACTTCGAGATCGACGTGGTGCTGGGCCAGGGGCCGTCCGCCCGGACGCTGCGGCTCGATCTGCCGCCGTTCACGCTCATCGGCGCCACCACCCGCACGGGCCTGCTGTCGGCGCCGCTGCTGGGGCGGTTCGGCGTGGTGGAGCGCCTGAACTACTACGGGCGCGAGGAGCTGGCGAGCATCGTGGTGCGCAGCGCCGGGCTGCTCGGGCTGGAGGTGGACGAGCAGGGGGCGGGTCAGATCGCCGCCCGGGCGCGCGGGACGCCGCGCATCGCGAACCGCCTGGTGCGGCGCGTGCGCGATGTGGCGCAGGTGCGGGGCGTCACGGTGGTGGATGCGAGCCTCGCGCGTGACGCGCTGGACCTGCTGGAGGTGGACGCCCTGGGGCTGGAGGAACTGGACCGCCGGCTGCTGCGCTGCCTGGCGCAGACCTTCGAGGGACGGCCGGTGGGGCTCGGCACGCTGGCCGACAGCGTCGGTGAGGCGCCCGACACGATCGAGGACGTCTACGAGCCGTACCTGCTGCAGGAGGGGCTCATCGCACGGACGCCGCGCGGCCGGGTGGCGACACCGCGCGCGTACCGGCATCTTGGGCTCGAGCCGCCGGAGGGGGAACCGGCGCTCTTCTGATCAGGTTGGCGCCGTCGGTGGCCGAAGGTACATCACCACCGGCCGTTATTTACCCTTAGCGCGCGAAACTCTACCATGCGGTGGTGTTGGTGTCCCTTCCACGGAGCCCTGCCATCGAGCGTCCCGCCCCCACGATCGTCGCTCTGCGCTGGCCCGGTGACCCGGGCGCCCCCGGCGGGCGCGCGAACCGGGTGGGCTTCGCGTACCGCGCGCACGTCCCCGGCGCGATCGCCGGCTGGGACCCGGCGTTGCCGGGGTCCCTGGTTGCCGACCTGGCACGGGCGGAGGAGGCGGTGCGCGCGCTGGACCGCCACGGCCCGCTGCTGGCCACCCTGGCGTGGCCGCTGCTGCGCGCCGAGGCGATCGCCAGCTCGCGCATCGAGGGGCTGGGGGTGAGCCACCATCGCCTGGCGCTGGCCGAGCACGCGGGTACCGAGGACCGCGTGGCGCATGAGGTGGTGGGCAACCTGGCCGCGCTGCGGCGGGCGCTGGACGTGGCGCAGGCCGACCTCACCCCGGCCGGCCTGGACGAGATCCACCGGGTCCTGCTGGAGCCGTCCCGTGACGCGGCCCGGGCGGGGGCGGTACGCACGGTCCAGAACTGGATCGGCGGGCGGCACGACAACCCCCGGGGCGCCGCGTTCATCCCGCCGCCGCCCCGGGACGTGCCGCGCCTGGTCGAGGACCTGGTGGCCTTCTGCCGTCGCGACGACGCGCCGGTGGTGGTGCAGGCCGCGATCGCGCACGTCCAGTTCGAGACCATCCACCCGTACTTCGACGGCAACGGGCGCGTGGGCCGGGCCCTCATCCAGGTGGTGTTCCGCCGGCGCGGCCTGTGCCGTCAGGTGCTGCCGCCGGTGAGCCTGGTCCTGGGCCGCGCGTCGGACGACTACGTGGAGGGCCTCACCGCCTACCGCCAGGGCGACCCCGCCAGGTGGCTGGCGTTCTTCGCCCGCGCCGTCTTCGACGCCGCCCGTGCAGGCGAGGAACTGGCCGACGATGTGCGCGCCCTGCAGGCCCACTGGGCCGTCCGCGCCGGCCACCCGCGCCGCGACTCCGCCGCCGCCGCCCTCATCGCCGCCCTTCCCGCGACCCCCGTCGTCGATCTGGCCGCCGCGCGTGCCATCACCGGGGCCAGCCCCAAGGCCACCCTCGCCGGCATCGACCGTCTCACCGACGCCGGGGTCCTGCACGAGCGCACGGGCCGCCGCCGCGGCCGCGTGTGGGAGAGCGTGGGCCTCTTCGCCCTCCTGGACGGCCTGGAGGAGCGCATCGGCACCCCGCCCCGCCGCGCCCGCTCCCGCACCGACGCCGCCTGACCCCACTCCGGGCCACCCGGCCTCCGGACCACCCCCCGGGGCAGGGACGGCACCGCGCTCCCCGACCGTCCAATTGAACGCGTGGATGTTCAATTGCACATCCACCGTCGCTCGGGGAATGGCTGCCCGATGCGGGTTCCCGGCGTCGGCCTCGTTGGGCATGCGGTCTGGGGGACGGCAGCCCGGGGGGCGTTCAATTGAACGCGTGGATGTTCAATTGAACGTTCACGCGGCCAGCCCCGAGTGGATGGCTGGCTGGACATCGGAGGGCCCCGAGGGCATGCCGGCGTGCCTGGCCGGGAGGGACCTGCGGGGGCCGCGCCAGGGCACGGCCCCGTCGCGGTCTACCTGACGTCGACCAGGTCGACGACGAACACGAGGGTCTCGTTCGGGGCGATGACCCCGCCCGCACCGCGAGCGCCATACCCCAGGTTCGGGGGGATGGTGAGCTTGCGGCGGCCGCCGACCTTCATTCCGGCGCGATGACCTGTCCGGCGCCCAGCTGGAAGTCGAACGTGTCGCCACGATTCCAGCTCGCGTCGAACTCCCGGCCCGTGGACCAGGAGACCCCGACGTAGTGCATGACGGGGCGGCTGCCGTTGGTGGCCTCCGCGCCATCGCCCACCTCGATGTCCTCGATGACGAGCTCGGTGGGGGGAGCCTCGTTCGGGATGGTGATGCTCGGCTTTGTGCGCTGTGTCATGGGCGGCACGATACGCGACCGGTCCGGACTGACCCATCGGGTGGTTCCGATGGAGTGCGCCCACCACCAGAATCGCCGGTGATGATCGTCGGCGTCCCTCCCATCCCGTTCGCACCGCCCGCGCTCACCGTGACCACGCCCCGCGGGCAGGTCGCGATGACGGCCGCCTGGAGCACCTGGTGCCATGCCGCCGCGGACCTGCCTGCCGAGCTGCGGGCCGGGGAGGACCCGGTGTGCTGGCGGTACACGCCGCCGCCGGCCCTGCCCTACAACCCCCCGCCGTACGAGTGGTGCCGGGCGTCGCTGGAGCCCTCGTTCACCACACGGGTGCGGCCGGGGGAGCCCGTGGAGATCTCGGGAACGATCGGACCCCTGGGCACGGTGGAGGCCGAGTTCGCCCAGAACGGCGTCGCCCTGCAGCGTGGACCCGGTCTCACCTGGACCGCGAGGGGGGCGGGGGCCACCGCCGTGACGCTTCGGACCTCCGGGGTCCACGGCGCGGCGGTCTACACCGCCACGGTCGGCGTCGTGCGCGACATCCGCCCGCCGGCCGTGCGGGTCGACGTGCGCCACGACCTCGGCCGGATCGAGCTCACGCTCGCGCGCCGGGCTCGCGTTCGCGTGTGTGCCGAGCCCCTCGACGGCACGACCCCTCGCGATCTGGGCCTCCGGCAGGCCGGCCTCGTCACCGTTCCGCTCGTGGCTGGGAACCGGCGAGTCCTGCTCGGGCTCACCTCACCGGAGGGTGTGGCGGCGGAGTCGATCGAGGTGCGTCTGCTCGACCCGCCCGCCCGCCCGTTGCCGCCCGCCGTGACGATGCGCTCAGCGGACGGGACCGCTGTGATGGAACGCCGCTGGGGCCCCTGGTGCCTGAGGCGGGGCGCGGGAGCCCCTTGGGAATGCACGTACCACCCGGGGTGGATCTCGCCCGACATCGAGACGGAGGCGCGGTGCGTGGCGGCGCTGGAGCCACTGCCCGGCCTCGTGGTCGCCCCCGGCTCGCGGATCCGCTTCGGGCCGGTCTCCCGTCGCCTTGGCGCCGCCGTGGTGACCGTGACCCGGGGTGCCACGCGGGTCGACCGGGGACCGCTCCGCCCGTGGACGGCGGACCTCCGGGGCCGTTACGCGGTCGAGATCGAGACGGACGGGCGGGCGGGCCGGGTGTTCCACCGGGCCGAGGTGGTCGCCACCGACGACCCACGCCCCCCGCGGGCAACGGTGGTGGTGCGCGGCCGTGTGGCCCAGATCACCCTGACGCGTCCCACCCGGGTGTCCGCCTGCTTCGTCGGCGGTGCCCGGGAGTCGGCGAAGCCGGCGCGCCTGGGCCTGATCGGGCCCGGCGTCGTCCGTGTGGCGCTGCCGCCCGGCACCCGCTCGTTGCGACTGGGCCTGCGCACCCGGGACGGCCTGAGCGCCCCTCCCGTGAAGATCCCGGTGCCGCTGCCGACATGAGCGGCAGACATGCCCGTCTTCTTCCCGATCGCCCCGCCGCCCGCGTACATCGAGAGCACCCACGGCATGCGGGCGATGAGCGCCGAGCACGAGCAGTGGTGCCTGCCCGCGGCGGAGGTTCCGGCCGAGTTCCGGCCCGCCGGGCGGGATCCCATCTGCCAGCTCGCGGCGCGGCCAAGCGTGAGCCCCTACACGGCGTGCGTGGCACGGCTGTTCCCGCAGCCGGAGGTCGTCGCGCGCCCCGGCGAGCGTGTCCGGTTCCACGTGGCCGCCGAGGCCGGCACCGGGACGGTCACCGTCGCCCAGGGCGACAGCCTGGGGATCCTCGGGCCGGTCACCGAGTGGACGGCCACGGGCGTCGAGGCGGCGGGGATCGGGATCGCGGCGTCCGGTCCGCGTGGATCGGTGACCTACGGCGCACGGGTGGTCGTGACCCGCGACGTCCGGCTCCCGCAGGGCCGGGTGAACATCCGGCCGGCACGACGGCTGCTGGAGATCACGCTCGCCCGGCGGGCGGACGTCGCGGTGTGCTTCGACACCCCCGACGGCCGCTCGGTGGGGCCGTCCCGCTTCGGCATGCGCCCGCGCGGCCTGACCCGGCTGGCGCTGCCCACCACCCTGCCGAGGGCGGTCACGCTCCGGCTGGAATCGCCCACCGGCGTGCCCCGGCGCATTTCCGTGCGGGTGCGCAGCTGACCTGAACGCACCGGTGGCGCTGCGCCTCCGGAGTCAGGCCCGGATCAGCTCCACCAGCGCGTTGTAGTCGGGCACGCCGCTCTCGGGATCCCGCACGCCCGCGCGCAGCAGCGGGTTGCACTCCGGGAAGAACATCTGCACGTTGCCCGGCCGCATCTTCGCGATGTGTGCCTTCACCCGCACCTCCCCGGCGGCGGATCGCACCAGCAGGGCATCGCCCTCGGCCACGCCGAGGCGCGCGGCGTCCTCGGCCGACAGGAACAGGGCGTCCCGGTACGCGCCGGTGAGCGGGTCCTTCTCCTTGAACACCATGCTGTTGAACTGCTTGCCGCGGCGGGTGGAGAGGATGTACCGG
>LNFL01000102.1 GCA_001464275.1 Actinobacteria bacterium Ga0077560
GGGGAACACCCAGCCGTCGCACAGGCGCGGGCCGCCCCACTGCACCTGGTCGCCGGTGGTGCGCAGGTGCTGGATGCCGTCGTACATGGGCACCACGCGCGCGATCTCCTCGCGGATGGCCTGTCCGTCGGGGAAGTCCACCAGGTGGGCGGACTCGGGCTTCACCCGCTTGGCCACCTCGGTGAAGATGCGCCACTCCGACCGCACCTCGCCCACGTTGGCGCGCGGGATCTGCGGGCTGTAGGCGACGCGCCGTTCGGTGGTGGTCTCGGTGCCGCCGCCCTCCTGCTCGTAGCGGGTGGCGGCCGGCAGCAGCACGACCACCTCGCCGGGGTCCACCAGCATCTGGGTGGACACCACGATGTCCTGGTGGATGCGGACCTTCGCCGTCGCGAGGCGCCGGGCCACCAGCGCCGGGTCGGGCAGCACGTCCAGGAAGTTGCCGCCGCTGGACCACAGCACGTCGAGCTCCTCCCGCTCGACGGCCTCCAGCATCTCGTCGGCCGACAGGCCCCGCGAGTGCGGTACCGGGAAGCCGTAGTGCGCGCTCAGCTCCGCGGCGCTCTCGGCGGTCACCGGCACGCCGCCCGGGAAGGCGGTGGCGTACGCGCCCATCTCCGCGCCGCCCTGCACCCCCGAGTGCCCGCGGATGGGCATGAGGCCGGCGTTCGGGCGTCCCACGTTGCCGCGCACCAGCGCGAGGTCGATGAGGGCCCGCACGTTGTCCACCCCGAACGGATGCTGGGTGAGGCCCATCGACCACACGAACACCGCGCAGGAGCTGGTGGCGTACTCGCGGGCGAACTCCCGCACCGCCTCGGGCGTGCTGCCCGCCATTCCGGCCAGCTCATCGATGCCCCGGCCGCGGAGCGGGGCCATCAGCTCCTCGTAGCCGCTGGTGTGGGCGTCAACGAACGCCCGGTCCACGGCGCCCAGCTCCTCCAGGGCCAGCAGCACGGCGGAGATGAAGGCCGTGTCGCCGCCGGTGTGCACGCGCACGAATGCGTCGCTCATCTTCGTGCCGAGCAGCGCGCTCTCGGCGTTGCTGGGCACCCAGTACCGCTCCAGCCCGGGCTCGTCGAAGGGATTGACGACGATCACCCGGGTGCCCTTCTTGCGGGCCATGTACAGGTACTTCATGGTCACCGGCTGGGCGTTCGCCACGTCGGAGCCCCACAGCACGATGAGGTCCGTGTTGATGAGGTCGGAGTAGCTGATCGTGGTCGCCGCGGCGCCCACCATCTGCTTGAGGGCGATCGTGGACGGGGCGTGGCAGATGCGCGCCGCGTTGTCGACGTTGTTGCTGCCCATGAAGCGCATCGCCTTCTGGGCGGTGTAGTAGACCTCGTTGGTGATGCCCCTCGCGGTGAGGTAGAGGGCCATCCGGTCGGGACCCGCATCGCGCAGCGCGCCGGCCACCAGGTCGAGGGCGTCGTCCCAGGAGACCCGGGTGAACCCCGGCTCGCCGGCCCGCCGCACCATGGGATGCGCCAGGCGTCCCAGGTCCCGCAGCTCGCGGCCGTTCAGGCGCCGCAACGCCGCCACGTCGCCCAGCCGGTCGTGGTCCATGGCGCCCATGGTGTTCACGCGCAGCAGGCTCAGCCGCGTGAGGCACATGTGGACGCCGTCGATGGTCCAGTCGTGCAGGCCCGCCACGCCCAGGGCGCACCCGTCGCAGACACCGCGGTTCAGGATCCGCCAGGCGTGCGGCAGGTTGTCGCGGTTCTCCCACACCGTCTTCGCCATCTCGGCGTAGTGGTTCGGCTTGACCTTCCCGATGCCGTTCGGTGACCAGCCGGCCCAGAGGTCCCGGCGGCGGGGTGCGCGACGTGCCATGTCAGTCCTCCCGCGTGACGCGGTGGGGGTGGGAGTAGACGTTCATGCGGTCCTCCCGGAGGAAGCCCACCAGGGTGATGCCCAGGGACTCGGCCGTGGCCACGGCAAGGCTCGATGGGCCCGAGACCGCGCACACCACGGGGATGCGGGCCACCGCGGCCTTCTGGATGATCTCGAACGAGGCCCGGCCCGACACCAGCAGCACGGTGCCCTCCAGCGGGAGCCGCCCGCCCAGGGCGGCCCACCCCACGACCTTGTCGACGGCGTTGTGCCGGCCGACGTCCTCGCGCACGCACAGGGCGGCTCCATCGGCGGCGAACACGCCGGCGGCGTGGAGCGCCCCCGTGCGGTCGAAGCCGCGCTGGTGCTCCAGCAGGGCGCCGGGCATCCGCAGCAGCGTGCCGGCCCCCACGCTCACGGCGTCCCGGAGGGGGGTGCAGCGCTCGCGCAGCTCGTCGAGGCTCGCCGTGCCGCACACCCCGCACGCCGCCGTCACCGCATGGGCACGGGCCCGCACCTCCCGCCGGGGAGCCGCGGAGGAGCGCACCACCACCACGTTGTAGGCCTGAGCCTCGCCCGGGTCGGTGCAGTAGGCGATGCCCGCGAGGTCCCCGGGTTCGACGAGCCCCTCGGTCACCAGGAACCCGGCGGCCAGCTCGAAGTCGGCCCCCGGGGTGCGCATGGTGACCGCCACGGGTGCGGGATCGGCCCCGGGCGCGGCGATCCGGACCTCCATGGGCTCCTCGCCGGCCAGGCGATCGGCGCGGGTGTCCCAGCGGCCCGCGCGCAGGCGGAGGACCCGTGCGGGAACGGCGGCCGAACGGTCGGCGGCGGAGGTCGCCATGCGCACACGCTAGCGTCACCGGCACATGCGCGACGTGACCCTCACCCAGGCGCTCTCCCGCCCGAGGAAGCGATCCCGGTGGCCGACGCCGCCGGACGCATCCTGTCCCGCGATGTGGTGGCCTCGGTGGACCTGCCCTCGGCGGACTCGGCCGCCATGGACGGCCTCGCCGTGCGGTCGCGGGACACCCCGGGCGTCGTGGCGGTCAGCGGTGAGCATCGCGCCGGACATCCCGGGGAGGTGCGCCTGGGCCCGGGACAGGCGGCGCGCATCTCGACCGGCGCGGTCATGCCGGAGGGCGCCGACGCCGTGGTGCGCCGGGAGGAGGTGCGCGGAACCCCCGATGCGGCCGAGGTGCCCGGCGTGGCGTCGGGCCGGGACGTGCGCCGCCGCGGCGAGGTCATCACCGCCGGAGCGGTCCTGATGCCGGCCGGGGCACGGCCCGCGCCCACCGCGGTCGCGGCGCTCGCCGGCGTGGGATGGGCCGAGGTGTGGGTGCACGCCCGGCCTCGCGTGGCGGTGATCGGGCTCGGCGACGAGCTCGTCCCGCCGGGTTCGCCGCTGCGGCCCGGGCAGGTGTACGACGGGAACCGGCTGGGGGTGGGGGCGCAGATCACCGCCGCCGGCGGGCAGGTCATCTCCAACAGCTCGGTGGGCGACGACCGCGACGCGACGGTGTGGGCCATCCACAACGCGCTCGGGATGGGCGCCGACATGGTGGTCACCGTGGGCGGCGTGTCGGCCGGCGACCACGACCACGTGCGGCCGGCCATGCGGTCCCTGGGCGCCGACGAGGTGTTCCGCGGCGTGCGGGTCGTGCCGTGCCGGCCGGTGTGGCTCGGGCGCCGGGACGATGTGGTGATGCTGGGCCTGCCCGGCAACCCCGCCTCGGCGGCCATCGCGTTCCACCTGTTCGGGAGGGCCCTGCTGGGACATCCGCCGGACTGGCCCATGCGGGCGCCGCTGGCGGTGGACTGGTCGCCGCGGCCGGGCATGACCCACGCGGTGCGCTGCGCTCTGCGCGACGGCGTGCTCCACCCGCTGGCCGCCCAGGAGGCGCACGCGGTCACCAGCATGGCCCTCGCCGACGCGCTGGCGCTGGTGGAGGGTGACACCGCGGCCGGGCAGCCGGTGCCGTGGTCACCGCTTGGGGCGGCGTGACCCCGCCGGTGCTGCTGGTCACCGGGGGCTCGGGCCTGCTGGGGACGGCGATACGCGCCCATGTGGCTGCCCACGGTGGGTGGGAGGTGGTGGCCCCCTCCCACGGCGAGGTGGACGTGTGCGATCCCGCCGCGGTCTCGGCCGCGTTCAACGCCCGTCGCCCGGCGGCGGTCATCCACTGCGCCTACGTCCGCGAGGACCGCGCGGTGAACGTGGACGGTGCCCGGGTGGTGGCGCGATGCGCCGCCGCGGCGGGCGCCCGGCTGGTGCACATGTCCACGGACGTGGTCTTCGCCGGTCGTGAGACGCCGTACACCGAGGACGACGCCCCGGACCCGGTGCACGACTACGGGCGGGCGAAGGCCGACGCCGAGCGGGAGGTGATGGCGGCCCATGCCGGTGCGGTCATGGTGCGCACCTCGCTGATGTACGGCGGGGCCGACAGCGCCCCCGTGCGGATGGTCCTGGATGCCGCCGCGGGCCGCACGGAGACCGCCTTTTTCGCCGACGAGTTCCGGTCGGTCGCGCACGTGAGCGACATGGCCGCCGCCGTGGTGGCGCTGGCCGGCATGGACGTGGCCGGCCCGCTGCATGTGGCCGGGCCCGAGCCGGTGAGCCGGCTGGACTTCGCCCGGGCGGTCTGCCGGGCCCACGGCCTGCCGGAGACCGCCGTGCGCGGGTCGACCCTCGCGCAGGCCGGCCTGAGCCGCCCCGGCAACCTGGTGCTCGACAGCTCCCGGGCAGGCTCGCTGGGCGTGCCGATGCCGGGTGCCTGCGGTGCCAGGCTCGGCACCGGGTAGCCCGAGGCAGGTGCGCGTCGCGGCGGCGTGCGCCGCGCCGTCGGGACGGGCCGCCTCGGCCGTGCGCTGCCAGACTGGGCGGTGATGGGACTCGAACCGCTCACGGACGCCTTCGGGCGCGTCCACCGGTCGCTCCGGCTGTCGGTGACCGACCGCTGCAACCTGCGGTGCCGATACTGCATGCCGGCCGAGGGCATGGCCTGGCTCGGCCGGGACGAGCTGTTGGACGCCGACGAACTGGCGCGCCTGGTCGCGTTGTTCGCGCGGCTGGGCGTCACCGACGTGCGGGTCACCGGCGGCGAGCCGCTGGTGCGGCCGGGCATCGCGGAGATCGTCGCCCGCGTGAAGGGCACCCCGGGGATCCGGGAGGTGTCCATCACCACCAACGGGGTGCTGCTGGCTGGACAGGTGGACGAGCTGATGGCGGCCGGGCTGGACCGGGTGAATGTGAGCGTCGACAGCCTCGACCCGGAGCGATTCGCGCAGATCACCCGCCGGCGTGACCTGGACCGGGTGCTGGAGGGGCTGGCGGCCTGCGAGGCCCACGAGCGGCTGCGGCCGATCAAGGTGAACGCCGTGGTGCTGCGCGGCATCAGCGAGCCGGACGTGCTGCCCCTGGCCGAGCTGGCGCGCCGGCGGCCCTACGTGGTGCGGTTCATCGAGGCCATGCCGCTGGACGCCTCGCGCGAGTGGACGCGTGAGCACGTGATGACCGGCCAGGAACTGCGCGCCATGATCCACGCCCGGTGGCCCCTCGAACCCCTCGAGCGCGAGCGGCCGGCCGCCCCGGCCACGCAGTTCGTGAGCTCGGTCACCGAGCCGTTCTGTCAGCAGTGCGACCGCCTGCGGGTGACCGCCGACGGCATGCTGCGCACCTGTCTGTTCGCCACCGACGAGACCGATCTGCGCGGCCCGCTGCGCGCCGGGGCCGACGACGCGGCATTGGAGCGGATGGTGCGCGGCGCCGTGCTGGGCAAGCACGCTGGACATGCCATCGGGACGGAGGGATGGACCTATCGTGGCCGCCCCATGAGCATGATCGGCGGCTGACGCTGTCCGTCGACCCCCACCTGGATGCCACGCCGGGCTTCAGCCCGGCTGATCCCCGGCCCGCAGCCGCAGCGACAACCCGGCCGCGACGAGGACGATGAGCGCGCAGGCGACCCCGATCACCCGGTAGCCGGGACCCTCGAACACCGGGCCCATGACGGCGGCGCCGAGGGTGACCCCGATGTATGTCGTGCAGCTCATCAGCGCCACCACCGCGCCGCGGCCGGCGGGCATGGCGTTGGTGGCCAGCGTGGCCATGGCGGTCAGGAATCCGGCCTGCTGGGTTCCCATCACCACCAGGACCGTCCCCAGCGCCACGGGCACCGCGGCCGTCCAGGGCAGCGCGGCGAACAGCACCGTCAGCATCACGAGGGTGAGCGTGACGGTGCGGGCCTTGCCGAGCCGGTCGATGACGCGTCCGTTCAGCGACATCACGGCCACGCCCACGCCGTAGAGCAGGATGAGGGCCCCCGCCGCGCCGCTGCGCACGTCGAGCTCCTCGCGCAGGAAGCTGCCCAGGTAGGTGTAGACACCGTAGAAGGCCAGCATGTTCAGCAGGTTCACCGTGAGCAGCCAGCGCACGGCGGGGACCGCCAGCGCGTCGCGCAGCCCCACGCGAGCGGCGCGATCCCCGACGTGGCCGGCCCCCGACCCGCCGGGCAGCAGCCGTACGGCGAGCACGGTGGCGACCGCCGCGAGCCCGGCGAGGGCGGCGAGGGCCTCCCGCCAGCCGGCCAGCTGGCCGATGAACCCGCCGGCGGGCACGCCGGCCACCAGGGCGAGCGCCCAGCCGGCGATGACCCAGCCCATCACCCGGCCCCGGCGCTCGTAGGGCACCTCGTCGCCCACCCACGCGTACGCGGCGGGCAGGAACAGCCCCGACCCGACCCCGCACAGCGCACGGCCGATCACCAGGCTCAGCAGGCTGGGCGCCAGCGCACACAGCACGCCGGCCACGGCGAAGATGACCAGGCCCCCCAGGATGGCCGCTCGGCGGGAGGTCCGGTCGGCCACCCAGCCCGCCGCGGGCGCGACGATGGCCACGGCCAGGCCGTAGACGCTCACCGAGAGGCCCGCCGCGTCGACCCCGGTGCCGAAGTCCGCGGCGATGTCCTCCAGCAACGGGGAGATCACCAGGGCCTCGGATCCCACGGCGAAGACCCCGAGCAGCAGGGCCACGGTGGCCGCGGCGAGGGCGCGTCCCTGCAGCACCGGGCGGGGGTCGGTCATCCCGGCAGTCTGCCGGGTAGCCTCAGTCCATGACCAGACTCGGGGCGCACGGACCGGACCTGCATCCCATCGGCCTGGGGGCCATGGGGCTGTCGGGCAACAGCTACGGGCCGGCGGACGAGGCAACCGCCATCGAGGCGGTGCGGACCGCCCTCGATCTCGGCGTCACCCACATCGACACCGCCGACGTCTACGGCGGCGACGGGCACAACGAGCGGTTGGTGGGCCGTGCGCTGGCGGGCCGGCGTGACGAGGCGTTCATCGCCACCAAGTTCGGTCTCATCGGCGCCGGCGCCGACCTGCGCGTGGACGGCCAGCCGGAGCGGGTGGCGGGCTGCGTCGCCGGCAGCATGGAGCGGCTCGGCGTGGACGTCATCGATCTGCTCTACCTGCACCGGGTGGACCCCGGAGTGCCCATCGAGGAGACCGTGGGGGCGATGGCTCACGAGGTGGAGGCCGGCCGGGTGCGATTCCTGGGCCTCTCGGAGGCCGGGGCCGCCACCGTCCGTCGCGCGCACGCCGTGCACCCGATCGCCGCGGTGCAGTCGGAGTACTCGCTGTGGTGGCGGCGGCCCGAGCGCGAGCTGCTGCCCACGCTCACCGAGCTGGGCATCGCCCTGGTCCCGTTCAGCCCGGTGGGCCGGGGCCTGCTGGGCGGTTCGCTGCGGTCGGCGGCCGACCTGGGGGAGGGGGACCTGCGCCGGGCGCTGCCGCGGTTCCAGGGGGACACCCTCGACCGCAACCTGCTGCTCGCCCGCGCGGTGGACGCCGTGGCCGAGGGGCTGGGCGCCACGCCAGGCCAGGTGGCCCTGGCCTGGCTCATCGGGCGCGGCGGGATGATCCTGCCCATCCCGGGGATGCGGTCACCCGCGCGCGTGCGGGAGAACGCCGCCGCGGCCTCGCTGGTGCTGCCCGCCGATGCGCTGGCGACCCTGGAGGCGGCGTTCCCGCCGGATCTCGAGGCGGGCGATCGCTACCCCGAGCACCTGCAGGAGCTCATCGACGGTTAGTTGCCGCGCCCCGTGAGGGCCAGCTTCACGCCGAGGGCCATGACGGCCACCCCGCCGGCGCCGCCCACATGCACCAGCCGGTCCGGCCGCCGCGCGAACCAGCGCTGCGCGCTGCCGGCGGCCACGCCCCAGGTGCCGTCGCTCACCAGGGCGATTGCGGCGAAGACCAGGCTCAGGACGCCCATCTGCATCCACACCGGGGCCCCGTCCGGGTCCACGAACTGCGGCAGCACCGCCCCGAAGAACACCACGACCTTCGGATTGGTCACGCCCACCACGAAGCCGTCCCGGATGATCCGCCGGGTGGACAGCGGGGCGACCTCGCCGGCCACCGCCGCGGGCAGCGCGTGCCGGTGCCGCCACATCTGCCATCCCAGGACCACCAGGTAGAGGGCCCCGGCGATCTTCACCACCGTGAACGCGACCAGGCTCGTCGCGATGATCCCGCCCAGCCCCGCCGACACCAGCCACGCCAGCAACAGCGCCCCGGCCGTGTTCCCCAGGGTCGTCGCCACCGCCGCCCGCCGCCCCAGCGCGACACCCCGGCTCACCGCGAACAGCACGCTCGGCCCCGGCACCACGATGATCACCAGCGCCGCGAGGGCGAAGCTCAGGATCTGATGCCCGGACACCGCGCGATCCTAGTGCCTGGCCCCGCACGGCCCGCGCCGTGCAATTGGACACCCGGACGTGCAATTGCACATCCTCCGGGCGGGATGGACCGCCACCTCGCGGGCGCCTCCCGCCCACGTCAGGCCGCCGTGCCGGGAGGCCTCCGGTGGAGTGTCCAATTGAACGCGCGGATGTTCAATTGCACACCCCCAGACCGCGGTGCCGGGCGTTCACCCCGGGGCGTCGATCCCTGCCAGGACGCGCCTCGGGATGCCCATGGCCGCTGACGTCTCCGGCGCGGCGGGCATCTTCAATTGAACGCGCGGATGTCCAATTGCACGACCTGGCCGCCCGGTGCCGGGCGTGCCTGGCACCCATGGCTGGCGACGAGCCGGTGCCGGGCCGCCCGGCACAGTCCGGGTTCGGGGCTCCCTCCCGGGGCTGGGGGATGTGCAATTGGACGCGCGGGTGTGCAATTGCACATCAACGCGCGTGGGCAGCGCCCGGCCCCGCCCGTCTGACGAACTCGGGTGGGGCCGGGGGCCGGTTCTGGGCTAGCGCTTGCCCTTCTTGGGAAGGCGGCGCGCCGGGGGCGGGGTGGGGGCCGACCTGAGGGCGCCGTCGGCGATCTGGGCGACCAGGCCCACCGCGATGGCGGCGGGGATGCCGGCCAGGGCGACGGCGTCCTGGATGGCGGCCTTCTCGGCCTCCTGGATGCCGGCGACCACGCCGTCGTTGGCGTTGAAGGCCGCGAGGGCGACCCGGAAGCCGTGCACCTGGGCGGCGTCCTCGCACAGGCCCATGCCCACGTGCTGGATGCCGTGCGCCTCGATGAGGCCCTCGCGCGACAGGCCGGGGGCGCCGCCGCCGTGGGCGACCACCTCGTGCAGCGCGCCGAACCCGGCGGCACGACCGAAGAGGGAGCCCGCGTCACGGGCGATGCGCAGCGCCATCTGCGGCGCCCACGCGTCGGCCTGCTCGGGGTGGCGCTCAAGCAGGGTCCCGAGCAGCGACTCCGGGTTGTGGTGCCCGTGCTCGTCGGCGTCCTCGGCGGCGTCCTGCTCGGCCCGCTTGGCGAGCCAGGCGTTGCACGCCTCGCAGTCCCCCTCCACGCCCAGCGCCTCGTGGGCCATGGCGACCAGGGCGGGGGACGGGTCGTCCTCCTCCTCGTCCTCGTCGCGGTTCGCCTGGGCGGCCAGGTATTCGTCGGCCTTCGCGCGGTCGAACCGCCCGTCCTC
Source organism: Actinobacteria bacterium Ga0077560 (assembly GCA_001464275.1). Taxonomy (GTDB): domain Bacteria; phylum Actinomycetota; class Thermoleophilia; order Miltoncostaeales; family Miltoncostaeaceae. The sequence goes on from LNFL01000102.1 coordinate 9,782, forward strand.
ACCGACGCCCTCCTTCAGCAGCTCCGCGACCGCCGAGGCCAGGTCGAGGGGGAGGGTGGCCGCCAGGCCCACCGTCTCCGCGTCCGCGGAGCGCAGGCCGCGCAGCACCGCCGGCGGCGTGCGCCGCAGGCGCTCCACCAGGTCCCCCTGGGGCACCAGCCCGGTCTCCTCCATCAGGCGGTCCAGCAGGATCTGCGTGAGCGAGTACTGCTCCATCAGGCGTTCCTTTCCCCGGAGACCCGGGAGGCGAGCACCGGACGGCGGCCGCCGTCCAGGACCTCGCGATAGATGTCCTCGATCTGGCGGGCCACGATCGGCCACGCGTACCGCTCCTGCGCGATCGCCCGTCCCCGAACGCCCCAATCGGCGCCCCGCCGGGGGTCCGACAGGACCTCCGCGAGACCGTCCGCGAGGGCCGCGGCGTCGTCGCACGGCACGAACCGGCCTGGCGCGCCATCGCGGATGACCTGACGGAAGCCCACGTTGTCGGCGCACACCACCGGGATGCCGGACGCGAACGCCTCCAGCAGCACCACGCCGAAGGACGCCAGCACGCACGGCGCGGCAAGCACGGTCGCCTGCCGGTACAGCTCCGGCCGCTCGTCCTTCAGCAGGCCGAGCCACCGGACGCGGTCCCAGATGCCCAGCCGTTGCGCCTGCCGCTCGTACCGCGGCCGCGCGGGACCGTCGCCGACCACCTGCACCTCGAACTCGAGCCCCCGGTCCTGAAGGATCCTCGCGGCGTCCAGCAGGGTGTGGAGACCGTTGCGGGGGTCGAAGCGCCCCACGAACAGGATGCGCGGCGGCCCGGGATCCCGGTCGGCAGGCGAGGCGAGCGGTGTGAACACCTCGGTGTCGATGCCGTTGGGCACGATGTCCCACTCACCGGGGAAGTACTGCTCCAGCGACATCACGCAGGCGTTCGACACGGCGATGCGGCGGTCGAGGCGCGCCAGGCCGCCCGCGATGTAGCGCCGCGCCATGCGCATGCCCAGATGCTCGCCCTTGAAGTAGGTGTGGAACGTGCCGACCGTGCACGGCGCCGATGAGGCCCGCAGCGACTCCAGGGCGAGCAGCGGCCCCGCCAGGCCCTGGGCGTGCACCACGTCCGCGTGGCCGATCGCCCGGGCGAGCATCGCCCGCAGGCGCGGTGAGACCGTGACGCGCGCGATGGAGCCGTTGGAGTGCACCGGGACCGAGGTGCCGATCCGGACCGTGCGGTAGCCGAAGCGGTCGCGCTGCTCGGCGTCCACCGTCTCCGCGCGCTCCCGCTGGCCGCGCGGGGCGTTGCTCGTGACCACCGTGACGTCGTGGCCCAGCGCGGCGAGCTCCGCCGACAGGAAGTGCACGTGCTCGGAGATCCCGCCCAGCACCGGGTACGCGTACTCGGTGACCATGGCCACGCGCAGGGAGCCGCTCACGGCACGCCCGCCCCGGTGAGGGCCGGCTGGGACCCGCCGCCGGACCCGTGGTCGTCACGGCCGTGACGCCATGGCCGCGGCACGTCGCGGGCGCTCACCAGATGGACCAGGCCCAGCCCCGCGAGCACGCAGATCGCCCCGCCCACGCCGTCGAGCCAGTAGTGGTTCGCCGTGGCCATCGTGACCCACAGCATCCAGACCGGGATGATCCACACCAGGTACCGCCAGCGGCCGAAGGGCCGCAGCAACCACATGAGCGCCACCGCGTAGAAGAACGAGTAGCCGATGTGCAGCGACGGCATGGCCGCGAACTCGTTCCGGAACGGCTGGAACCAGTCCAGCGCGCCGCCCAGCTTGAGCGCTTCCTTGGTGGTGTCCTCCAGGCCCAGATCCAGGAACCGCGGCGGCGCGAGCGGGTACAGCCAGAAGCTGAGCACGGCGAAGATGTGCGTGCCCCAGAACCAGTTCCGGATGAAGGCGTACTCGGGCTTGCGGATGAGCCAGATGAGGGTGAAGAACGCGATGAAGCCGGGCGTGTGCGAGAGCGTGTAGTACCAGGTGACCACCGGCTCACCGCCGGGGATGGCGTGCGTGATCTCCTGGACGTTCGTCTCCAGGTGCAGCCCCAGCGCCTCCTCGACCGCCACGATGTCCTCGGCGTGGTGGAACGCCCGGGCGATCTGCTCAGCGGTGCCGGGCGCCACGAGGTCGCGGGCGGCCTCGTAGATGACGGTGAGCACGACGAAGAGGAGCACCTCGAAGGCCCAGTGCCATCGGGCGCGCCAGAGACGGGAGAGCCACACGGCCCCGGACCCTACCAATGCGTCCCGGCAGCGAGCCGGCTGAACGGAGGCGTCCACGCGGTCGTGCGGGTCCTCCCCGAACGCGTCGTCGCCCGGTGCTCATGAGCCCGGCACGGCTGCCGATGTGCGCGGCGACGCCCCTGCACAGTGCCGTGAAAGGCCTCTGCTAGGGTCCGCCGGTCCGTCAATCGAAACGGCAGGTGCCCCCACCGTGGGAGGAGCAGCCCTCCTCATCTACCTCCTGATCTTCGTCGGGATCATCTACATGTTCGTCGTGGTTCCCCAGCGCAAGCTGAAGCGACAGCAGATGGAGATCCTGGAGAAGCTCTCACCGGGCGATGAGATCATCACCACCGCCGGCATCTACGGGACCGTGACCGAGGTCGAGGACGGGGAGACCATGCTCCTCGAGGTCGCCGAGGACACCGAGATCCGGATCGCCAAGGCCGCCGTCGCGCGCATCATCGTCGACGTGCCGGCGACCTCCACGACCGCAGACGATCCCGACATCGACACGGACGCGGCGACGCAGTGAACACCGGGAGGCGCGCGCTCCTCCTGCTGCTGATGGTGGTCGGGATCACGGCCGCCTCATTGGTGGCGATCGCCCTCAAGCCGGCGACGCTCGGACTGGACCTCCAGGGCGGTGTCGAGGTGGTCCTGGAGGGCCGCCAGACCTCCGCGGAGCAGCCGGTGGACCAGGAGGCGATGAACCGCGCGGTCGAGGTGATCCGCAGCCGCGTCGACGCCTTCGGTGTGGCCGAGCCCGAGATCCAGACCGCCGGCTCCAACCAGATCGTGGTCGCCCTTCCCGGCGCCGACGACCCCGACCGGGTCGTGAACGACCTCATCAAGCCGGCGCAGCTGGCGTTCTACGACTTCACCGACAACGTGGTGGACGAGACGCCGAGCGCGGACCTCTACAAGACCGTCCTGCAGGCGCAGAAGACCAAGGTCCGCGACCCCTCCCAGGGCTCGCGAACCCTCTACGCCTTCACCAAGGACGGGGACGACTTCGTCGCCGGCCCGGTGGTCGTGGGCGCCGAGACGGACGGCCTGGAGACCGCGCGGGAGGACCTGCGCGACCTGGTGCGCGCCGACGGCAAGACCATGTCGCAGGTGCACGTGGAGGCCGTGCCCAAGGGCCTCACGATCGTCCGCACGGTCGAGGAGCTCGCGACCCGCGCCTCCGGCGGGATCACCCGCTACTACATCTTCCAGGACCGCCCCGGCGTCACCGGCAAGGACATCAGCTCCGCCGACAGCATCCGGGACGTCGGCCAGGGCCGCACCGGCGAGCCCATCGTCACGATGGACTTCACCGAGGCCGGCGGCGAGAAGTTCCACGACATCACCCGTGACCTCGCCCAGCGCGGGGCGGTGCAGAACCAGCTGTTCTCGTTCGCGATCGTGCTCGACGGCGAGCTCATCTCGAACCCCACGATCGACCCTCAGGACCTCCCGGACGGCATCAGCGGCGGCGCAGCGCAGATCAACGGCAACTTCACGCCGGAGTCCGCCCGCACCCTCGCCGATCAGCTCAACTCCGGCGCCATCCCCGTGCGGCTGGAGGTGGTGAGCCAGAAGCAGGTCTCGGCCACCCTCGGCAAGGACTCGCTGCGCGCCGGGCTCATCGCCGGCGTGGCGGGCCTGCTGCTGGTCGTGCTGTTCATGATCCTCTACTACCGGCTGCTGGGCATCGTGGCGACGCTGGGCCTGCTCATCTACGCCGCGCTCTTCTACGCGGCCATCGTGCTGGTGCCCATCACGCTGACGCTCCCGGGCATCGCGGGTGTGATCCTCACCATCGGCGTCGCATCCGACGCGAACGTCGTCATCTTCGAACGCGTCCGCGAGGAGGCGCGCTCGGGCAAGAGCGCGACCGCGGCGCTCTCGGCCGGCTACAAGAAGGGCCTGGCGGCGATCATCGACGCCAACGTCGTGACCTTCTTCACGGCGATCATCGTGTTCCTGTTCGCCACCGCCGGCCCGCGCGGCTTCGCGTTCACGCTCGGCATCGGCGTGCTGCTCTCGCTGTTCACGGCGGTCTTCGCCACCCGCGCGATCTTCGGCGTGCTCCTCGGCACCCGGTTCATGCGCGAGGAGAAGGCCATGGCCCTCACCCAGGGCCACATCTTCACGGTGGACTGGGTGGGGAAGTGGAAGCTGTGGATGGTGCTCTCCACCGTCCCGGTCCTCTTCGGCCTGGGCTGGCTCGCCGTGAGCGGCCTCAACCTGGGCCTGGACTTCGAGTCCGGCACCCGGATCGCGGTGACCTTCGACCGGCCGGCGACCGAGAACGGCATTCGCGAGGTGCTCACCTCCAACGGTCTCGACAACGCCAAGGTGCAGGCCACCACCGAGGAGATCGACGGCCGGGACGTCCAGGGCTTCCAGATCCAGACGGAGTCCCTGGCGCCCGACGTGCAGCAGAAGCTGGTGCGCGACCTGGACAACAGCTTCGGCGCGTCGGTCCAGAGCCTCGAACAGGTGGGCCCGACGTTCGGCAAACAGATCATCCGCAACGCGATCTACGCGGTGATCCTGAGCTTCATCGTCGTCGTCGGCTACCTGATCATCAGGTTCGAGTACAAGCTCGCCCTGCCCGCGATGCTGTCGGTGGTCCACGACGTGGCGCTGTGCATCGGCATCTATGCCGTCACCGGCAAGGAGGTCACCAGCGCGACGGTCGCCGCGTTGCTGACCATCCTGGGGTACTCCCTGTACGACGTGGTGATCGTGTTCGACCGCATCCGGGAGAACGTCCCCCTGATGCGCGGCAGGCGCTACCGGGAGATCGTGAACCACTCGGTGAACGAGGTGTTCACCCGCTCGGTCATCACCTCCCTCACCACGCTGCTGCCGGTGCTCGCCCTGTACTTCTTCGGCGGCGAGACGCTGCACGACTTCTCGTTCGCGCTGCTGGTGGGCATCCTGGCCGGCGGTGTCTCGTCGATCGTCATCGCCGCTCCGCTGGCCGCCTTCTGGAAGGAGCGCGACCCGGACGAGCAGCGCCGGACCGCCAAGCTGGAGCGCAAGCGCGCGCGGATGATCGCCAGCGACGCCGACGTGGTCGATCTGGCCGTGCTCGAGCGCGCCGAGAGCGCCCTGGAGGACGCCCCGCTGGACCAGGTCGCGGGCATGATCGGTGAGGGCTCCGCATCGCTGCCCCCGGAGGACTCGGTGGATCCGCGGCCCGTGGAGACCCCCGCCCAGACCGCGGTGGACGCCCCGGTGGCCACGGCGGATGCCGAGCCGCTCTCGACGCCGGATGACGAGGCCGACTACGAGCCGCTGGACGCGCCGGCCCAGCCGGCCGCCGGCGACGGCGAGTCCACGGACGCCGCCACCGGCGAGCGCCCCGATCCGAACCGCCAGCGGCGGCACCAGCAGGTGCGCCGCAAGCGCCGCCGCTGACCTCGAGCGGGTGGGCCGCCGCACCGCGGCGGCCCACCCGGCTCACCCACCCGGCGCCCACGCCGAGGCCCGCCGCCTAAGTCCGGCGGTTTCGCGGCCGATAACGACCACAGGCATCCCCATTGGATTGCCGGTGCCGTCGTGATCGAACGGAGGGCGCACCCGAGTGTGGAGCAGGCTTGAGGGCATGGCGGTGGAGGGCGCGGCAGGCGCGTCCGGTCGCCGTGCGCCGGAACCGCCACCGGTGGTCCTGAACGAGTGGGTGGCGCCGCAGCAGCCCGTCCACGAGACCCGTGCCATCACCGACGACGACCTCGCGGTCGTCTCGGAGTGGGTCGGCGTGGGCTTCAGCGCCCCGGACCCACCGGGCCCGCCGGACGACATCGACCTGGCCGCGATGGCCGAGTGGTCGGCGCCCGTCGTCACCGTCCCCGCGGACCCCGATCTGGCCGTGCTGGCCGAGTGGTCGGCGCTGCCGGCCGGGGCCGCCGCGGTGGAGCGCTCCCTGGCGCTCGCGGAGGCCGCCGCCGTCCGAGAGGCCCCGATGAGCCGGATCGAGCGCACCCGCTCGGAGGGCACCTTCCAGATCACCGGCCTGGCGCTGGCATCCGGGCACCTGGTGTTCGAGGGCATCACCTTCACGCACCGCCTGCACCGGCCGCCACGGCCGGAGTCGGTGCGGCTGGTCGTCAGCAGCGAGGAGAACGTCGCCCCCGGCGGCCTCGTGGTGATGGCCGACAGCGGATTCGGTCCCGGCACCGAGGGGTTCACCCTCGTGCTGGCCGCCGCGGCTCCCGGGCGTTTCCACGCTCGCGGACGCTACGAGGTGGAGTTGAGCTGAAGGACGAGCGGCGTGAGCCGCCCGTGACGGACGGGGTCGCACGCCGGATGGCGTGGACCCGCAACCCCTGACCGTTGGCCGCCCCGGACGGGCGGCAGTCGCCCCTCACGACGAGGGTGCATGGAGGCCCTGAGGATGATGAGCACGATGAACCTCGCACTCGTCGCCGGCGTCGCGGCCCTGTTGGTGCTGCTGCTGGTCATGCGGCGCAACACCGCGGACGGCGGAAGCCGGCCAAGGCGCCCAAGGTGAAGGCGACCAAGGAGCCGAAGGCTCCGAAGGCCCCGCGTGCGAAGCGCGCCAAGGCCGAGAAGGCGCCGAAGACCCGCGCCACGCGGGGCCGTGGCCGCCGCGGCCGCGGTGCCGACGAGACCCCGCCGGAGCCGCTCGCCCCGATGCCGCTCGGCGCGGCCAGCGTGCCGTCGCAGGACCTCCACGGCCAGGAGACCACCGAGTTCGGGATCCCGACCTCGCCGGTGCCGGGCGAGCCCGACTGGGACGCCATGCGCGCGGCGATGCACGGCCTCGACGCCACCGACGACGCCCCGGTGTCCCCGGCGCCCGTTGCCGACGCCACCTCGGAGCCCGTGACCTCACCGGAGCCGGCCGCCGCGCCGGAGCCGGTGGCCGTGCGGACCGGGGAGCCGGCCGTGTGGGCCGACGACGAGGAGCTCATCACCGAGCCGGGCTGGCCGCTGCCGGGCGACATGGACGGCGGATGGGACGATTCGTCGGCCGATGCCGGAACGCTTGGCGCGCCCGTCGCGGCCGAGGCCCCGTCGGGCGACGGCTGGCTGGGCCAGCAGGCCACGCCGGCCGCCGCGCCGGTGGCGGAGGAGCCCGTCGCCGAGGAGGAGGACGCCATGTGGGCGCCCGACCCGGCGACCGCGTGGAAGGCCGCGCAGGAGTCCACGGTCGGACAGACCGAGGCGACGGATGCCGGCGACGGCGGTTCCTGGCTGGGTGGCGATGTCGCCGAGCCGGTCGCGGAGGTCGTGGCCGAGTCCGAGGCGCCCGCCTGGGACGCCTCCGAATGGGACACGCCGGCCGCCGAGGCGCCCGCCGAGTCCGCGGCGCCGGCCTGGACCGAGCCGGTGGCCGAGGAGGCCCCGGGCATCGGCGGCTGGAACGCCGAGCCGGTGGCCGAGGAGGCCCCGGGCATCGGCGGCTGGAACGCCGAGCCGGTGGCCGAGGAGGCCCCGAGCATTGGCGGCTGGAACGCTGAGCCGGTGGCCGAGGAGGCTCCGAGCATTGGCGGCTGGAACGCTGAGCCGGTGGCCGAGGAGGCCCCGGGCATTGGCGGCTGGGCTGCCGAGCCGGTGGCCGAGGAAGCCCCGGGCATTGGCGGCTGGAACACCGAGCCGGTGGCCGAGGAAGCCCCGGGCATCGGTGGCTGGAACACCGAGCCGGTCACCGAGACCGCGCCAGAGCCCGTCGCCGAGGCGTCGGCCGGGGAGTGGAACAGCTCCTGGAACACGCCGGCCGACACCGCGGCCGACACGACGGCCGACGAGCCCTGGTCGGCGGACGCATGGCAGCCGGCTCCGGCCGAGGGCGAGCTGGTGGGCGCGGGCGCCGAGTCCGCCGCCACCCTCGCCCCCGAGGCACCCGCGCTGGGCGGCTGGGACACCCCGGTCGCCGAGGCGGACGAGGACGTCTCGGAGCCGGCCGCGGAGTGGGCGCCGCCCGCCGACGACGCCTGGGCGTCCGCCCTGGCGACGGCGACCGGTGAGCGGTCCGAGGTCCCGGTGACCTCCTGGAACGTGGATGACCCGGCCGAATGGGCACCGCCCGCCGAGCTGGTGGCCGAGCCGGTGGCCGAGGCGCCCGTCGCCGTCGCGCCGGTCGTGGAGGAGCCGGTGTCCGTCGCGCCGGTCGCATCCGAGCCCGAGCAGGTGCCGCCGGCGCCGGTCGAGGCCGTGGTGCCGGAGGTCGCCGCCACGGTGGAGACCGTCATCGAGGTGCCCGCCCCCGTGGTGGAGCACGCCGAGCACGCCCCGGTCGATCCCGATCCGGCTCCGCTGCCGGAGGGCCTGGCCTGGTGGGACGACATCGAGCCGGGCGAGGGCGACATCCTCATCGGGCAGACCCCCGACTGGATGCGTGGCCCGGGCGACGAGCGGTTCACGGGACGGTGGTCGCTGGGCGGCATGGCGCTCCAGCCGGGCCATCAGGCCCTGGGCGGCGTGACCTTCCGGCAGCCCCTGGACAGCGCGCCGGTCACCTGGAGCCTGCCCACCCGCGGACGCCCCGAGCCGGGCACCCTGGTGCTGGTGGTCGAGGCGCTGATGAACTGCGATGCGAAGGACCTGAAGGTCCTGACCGACGCCGGGTTCGCCCCGAGCCGGGAGGGCTTCACCGTGACCCTCACCGCGAGCGCCACCGGGCCGTTCGCGGCCAGCGGGACCTTCCGCTACCTCGAGGGCTGACCGCGCGCAGGGGGCCCCTCGGGGCCCCCTGGTACGCTCGGCGGAGTGACCCCGCCCGATCGGCGCCAGAACCTCGCCCGCATCGGCGAGATCGCCCACGTGGCCGCCCGCCACGGGTTCGGGTACGTCTTCGGCCGCACGCCGCCCGGGCAGAGCGCGGGCGAGACCGACCCGCCCGGCACCCGCGGCAGGCGCGTTCGGGCGATGCTGGACGAGCTGGGCCCCACGTTCGTGAAGTTCGGGCAGCTGCTGTCCACGCGGCCCGACGTCGTGCCGCCCGACATCCTGGCCGAGCTGCGCGGGCTGCAGGACGACGCCCGCCCCGAGCCGACCCACCGCATCCGCGCGGTCATCGAGGCCGAGCTCGGCCGCCCGGTCGACGAGCTGTTCGCCTCCTTCGACGACACGCCGATGGCCGCGGCCTCGATCGGCCAGGTGCACCGGGCCACGCTCGCCGGCGGCGCGGACGTGGTGGTGAAGATCCAGCGCCCCGACGCCGAACGGCGCATCACCGCCGACCTGGGCCTGCTGGAGCAGGTGGCCCGCATCGCCAAGGACCGGGTCCGGCGGCTGGCGTTCGTGGACGTGGTCGCGCTGGTGGAGGAGTTCGGGCGCAGCATCCGGCGTGAGCTGGACTACCGCATCGAGGCCCGGAACGCCGAGGCCTTCGCCCGGAACTTCGACGGCGACGACGGTGTGGACGTCCCCGCGATCCACTGGGAGCTCACCACCGCCCGGGTGCTGGTGATGGACCGGCTGGAGGGCACCTCCCTCGCGCACCTCGACCTGGAGGAGTGGAGCGCGGAGGACCGGCGCCGGCTCGCCGACCGCATCTCGCGGACATGGATGGCGCAGGTCTTCGACCACGGCGTCTTCCACGCCGACCCGCACCCGGCCAACATCATGGTCCACGGGCCCGACCACATCGGCCTCGTGGACTTCGGGATGATCGGCCAGCTCAGCACGCGTGACCGCGAATCGGCCGTGCGGCTGCTGGCAGACGTGGTGGACCTCGACGCCGACGCCATCCCGCGCAGGCTGCGGGCGCTCGGGGTGCGGTACCCCAAGCACCGCGAGCATGAGCTCGCGGAGGAGCTGACGGTAGTGCTGCAGCGCCACTCGGGCCGGTCCATGGGGGAGCTGGACGCCCGCGCGCTGCTGGCCGAGGTGTTCGAGACCGTCTACCGGCTCCAGATCACCCTGCCGGCGCGGTGGGTGATGCTCGACAAGGCCCTCGCCACCCTCGCCGGCGTCGCGCTGCAGATCAGCCCGGACTTCAACGTGTTCGAGACCGCGCGTCCGTACGCGTACCGGCTCATCGCCGACCGCTACCGCCCCGACCGCATCGCCGGGCGCATGCGCGCCGACCTGGAGGGCTACCTCACCGCCTTCCGCGACTACCCGTTCCAGATCTCGGAGCTGCTGGAGGAGCTCCCAGCACGACCTGCCGCGCGCCATCGAGCGCGCCGAGTCCGGGGCGAACCGGCTCATGCTCACCCTGCTGTCGCTGGCCCTGCTCGTGTCGTCCGCGCTGGTGGGCACACTCATCGACTCCGGGCCGACGCTCATCGGGTTCGCCGTCGCCGCCCTTCCGGCGGCCGTGGCGGGCTTCGCGCTGGCGGCCTGGGTGGTCGTGGGCATCGCGCGTTCCGGGAGGTGGTGATGGGCTGGCGGGCGGATCGGGTGGCGTTCGCCGACGTCGCGGCGCTGCAGGAGGCGCTGGACTGCCCGGAGGCGCTGGCCTGGACGCTGGTGCGCCGCGGGCTGGGCGATCCCGAGGCGGCGCGCGAGTTCATGCGCAACGACGGGCCGCTCGAACCCCCGGAGAACCTCGACGGCATCGGCCCGGCGGCCGACCGCCTGGTGCTCGCGCTGCGCCGCGGTGAGCGCATCGCGGTCCACGGCGACTACGACTGCGACGGCGTGTGCTCCACCGCGGTCCTGGTGCGCAGCCTGCGCACCGCCGGCGGGGACGTGGTGCCCTTCCTGCCCAGCCGGTTCACCGACGGCTACGGCGTGCGCGTGGAGAACGTCGAGCTGCTGGCCGACCAGGGCGTGCGCGTGCTGGTGTGCGTGGACTGCGGAACCACGGCGGAGGACGCCCTCACGCGCGCCGTCGAGCTGGGCCTGGACCCCATCGTGTGCGACCACCACCTGGCCGGCGGCGCCCGCCCGCCGGGCATCCTGGCCAACCCGGCCCTGGGCCGTCCCGCCGACGACCTGCCGGCGGCGGTGGGCGTGGTCTTCATGCTGGTGCGTGCCATCGCCGCCCGCCTGGGCGACGGCCTCATGGCCCCCAGGCCCGAGGATGAGCTGGATCTGGTTGCGCTCGCGACCGTGGCCGACCAGGTGCCGCTGATCGGCCAGAACCGGCGGCTGGTGGCCCGCGGCCTCGAGGTGCTGCGCAAGTCGCCGCGGCCCGGCATCCGCGCGCTGTGCGCGGCCGCCGGCATCGACCCGCGCATGCTCACCGCCCGAGACCTGGGCTTCCAGCTGGGACCCACCATCAACGCCGCCGGCCGGCTGCGCCACGCCATGGAGGCCCTCGACCTGGTCCTGGCGCCCGACGAGCGCACCGCCGCCCCCATCGCCGAGGCGCTCTGGAAGCTCAACGTGGAGCGCCGGGAGGTCGAGCAGCGCATCACCGCCGAGGCCATCGCCCAGATCGAGGCGTCACCGGACGAGATCCGTGAGGGCCACGCGATCGTGGCGGCCGGCGACGGCTGGCACGAGGGCGTGGTGGGCATCGTGGCCTCACGGCTGGTGGAGCGGTTCGACCGGCCCGCCATCGTGATCGCCCGCGACGGGGACACCGCCAAGGGATCCGGCCGCAGCCTGGCGGGCGTGGACCTGCACGACCTGGTCGCCCGCGCGGACGGCGCGCTCACCCGCTGGGGCGGGCATGCGGGGGCCATCGGGCTGCAGCTGCCCGCCGCCGACATCGCCCGTTTCCGGGATGAGCTTCTGGCGGCCGCGGCGGGGATCAGCGGGGCCATCGAACGGGCCCGGGTGCGCCCGGTGGACGCCGTCGTCGGGGCCCGCGACCTCACCGTGGGAAGCGCCGAGGCGTTCGAGGTGCTCGCGCCGTTCGGCCGCGGCAACCCCTCGGTGCGGCTGCTCATGCCCGGCTGCACGGCCGAGGGCGCCGGCACGGTGGGCGCCAACGGCCGGCACCTACAGGTGCGCCTGCGCTGCGGCGGGGCCCACTCGCGGGCCGTGGGCTTCGGCCACGGGCACCGCGCATCCCGCATCGAGGACGGCATGCGCTTCGACGCGCACGTCTCGCTGGGGGTGGAGCGCTACCAGGGCTTCGTCGGCCCCCGCGTGGTGATCGAGCGCCTGGAGGCCGTCACGCGAGGCCGCGGGACCGTGGCACGCGACTGCGCGCCGGCCTGCGACCTGGCGTGCACCGCGCGGCGCGGCATCGGCGAGCTGCGCGACGCCGTCCTGCGCGGCGGCGTCCCGCCGGTGCCCGCCCCGGCCGAGCCGGCCGGCCCGGTGGCCGGCGTGCGCGACCGTCGTGGAGAGGGCACCGCCATGAGCGGCATCGCCGCGCTGGCCGGTGCCGATGGGGGAGTGGTCGTGGTGACCGCCGACGTCGCCCGGCGCCGCGCGGCCCTGGAGGAGGTGCTGCAGCCCGCGCGCCTCGGAGTGGAGCTCGCGGTGCTCGGCGGCGCCCGGTGCGCCGGCGCCGCCCTCGCCGGGCGCCTGGCGCTGCTGGAGGGCCGGCCGGCCATCGCGATGGTCGATCACGCCACGCTCGCGGACGCGCACCTGCCCGACACCATGCACCTGGCGGTGCTCGACCCGCCGTCCGACGCGGATCAGGCGGGCTGGATCCGCCACCACGCCGCGGGGCGGTTCCTGCACCTGCTGTGGGGCGACCCCGAGACCGAGTTCGCCCGCATGATCGCGGCGCAGCGATGGGACGTCCGCGCGACCGCCGCGGCGGTGTGGCCCGCGCTGCGTGACGGCGTGGAGCGGCCCTGGGACGGGGCCCTGGAGGAGCTGCTGCTGGGCGGCACCGGCGGGCCCATGCGCGACATCGCGGCGGTCGCGGACGCGCTCATCACCCTCGGCGAGCTCGGCCTGCTGCACATCGGGCCGGACGGCGTGCGGGCCGTCGTCCCGGCGCCGCGGCGGGACCTGGCCGACGCGCCGCGCGCCGCCGCGTGCGCCGCCCGGATGGCCGCCGCCGAGGCGTACCTGGACCTGGCCGCCACCCTCGACCTGCTCGAGACCGGCCCGCTGGTGGCCGCCTGACCCGGCAGGGCTCCGCCGCGGCACCGGGGCCGGGTTCGCCGCCGGTGCGGCGGACGCTACCCTAGGGGGGATCATGGCCAGCCCAGTGGCGAACATCGGTCGCACCCCCGGACGCTCCCCCCAGCTGGAGGAGCTCATCGGCGAGGTGCGTGAGCACCACCCCGGCGCGGACGCCGACGCCCTCGCGCGCGCCTTCGCGTTCGCCGAGGCCCACCACCAGGACCAGCTGCGCCAGTCCGGGGAGCCGTTCATCACGCATCCGCTGGGCTGCGCGCGCATCGTCGCCGGCCTCGGCATGGACGACATCTCGGTGATCGCCGCGCTGCTGCACGACACGGTGGAGGACACCGGGGCCACGCTCGCCGAGGTGGAGCGCGAGTTCGGTCCCACGGTCGCCACCATCGTGGACGGGGTCACCAAGCTCTCGAAGATCCATTTCGAGAGCAAGGAGGAGCTGCAGGCCGAGAACTACCGCAAGCTCATCGTCTCCATGGCCAGCGACATCCGCGTGCTCATCGTCAAGCTCGCGGACCGGCTGCACAACATGCGCACGCTGGCCTACATGACCAAGCAGAAGCAGATCCAGAAGGCGCGCGAGACGCTCGACGTCTACGGGCCGCTGGCGCACCGCCTGGGTATCCACTCCCTGAAGTGGGAGCTGGAGGACCTGGCGTTCGCGGCGCTGCACCCCCGGCGCTACTCCGAGATCCAGCAGATGGTGAACCAGCGCCGTGCCGACCGGGAGAGCTACATCGCGGAGGCCGGCGCCTACGTGAACCGCGAGCTCGAGGCCGTCGGCATCACCGCGGACATCACCGGGCGGGCGAAGCACTTCTACTCGATCTACGAGAAGATGACCCGGCGGGGCAAGGAGTTCAACGAGATCTACGACCTCACCGCCATGCGCGTGCTGGTCGACTCGATCAAGGACTGCTACGGCGCGGTGGGGATCATCCACTCGCTGTGGAAGCCCATGCCCGGGCGCTTCAAGGACTACATCGCGGTCCCGAAGCCCAACATGTACCAGTCGCTCCACACGACCGTGGTGGGCCCCGAGGGCAAGCCCCTCGAGATCCAGATCCGCACCCACGAGATGCACCGCACCGCCGAGTACGGCGTGGCCGCCCACTGGCTCTACAAGCAGGGGCCGTCCGGGGCGGCGAACGGCGGCACGGGGGAGATGGCCTGGCTCACCCGCATGATGGACTGGCAGCGGGACACCACCGACCCCACCGAGTTCCTGGAGTCGCTGCGCCGCGACCTCTACGGCGACGAGGTCTTCGTGTTCACGCCCAAGGGCGAGCTCCGGAACCTGCCGGCGGGATCCACCCCCATCGACTTCGCCTACGACGTCCACACCGACGTCGGGCACCGGTGCGTGGGGGCGAAGGTGAACGGCCGGATCGTCCCGCTCACCTACCGCCTGCAGAGCGGCGAGTTCGTCGAGATCCTCACCTCCACACGGCCCAACGGCCCGTCCAACGACTGGCTCAAGCTGGCGCGCACCACCAAGGCCAAGAGCAAGATCCGGGCCTTCTTCCGCCGCGAGCAGCGCGAGGACCACGAGCACCAGGGCCGGGACCTGCTGCAGGAGCACATGCGCAAGGCCGGGCTTCCCAGCCAGAAGATGGCCGGCTCCCCGCTGCTGCTGGAGGTCATCAAGGAGCTGGGCTTCCGGAAGGCCGAGGAGTTCTACATCTCGATCGGCTCGGGGAAGACCTCCCCGCAGATGGTCGTCAACAAGCTGCTGCACCGCCTCAAGGCGGGGCAGGCGATGTCGGAGGAGCGCACCTCCGAGCCCTCCCGCGGGCGCCGCGCCGTGGTCGCGCAGGCCAGCAGCGACATGGGCATCGAGGTGGAGGGGCTCACCGACGTGCTGGTGCGCCTGGCCAAGTGCTGCAAGCCGGTTCCCGGCGACGAGATCCTGGGCTACATCTCCCTGGGGCGCGGCATCACGATCCACCGGGGCGACTGCCCCAACGCGCGGGCGCTGCTGCGCAACCCCGAGCGCTTCACCTCGGTGAGCTGGGGCGGCGCGAACCAGCATTCCTTTCGGGTCGAGATCTGCGTGACCGCCGGCGACCGCCCGCGCCTGCTGGAGGACCTGTCCCGCACGTTCGCCGAGCACGGGGTCAACATCGTGTCCGCCCACTGCGCGATGGAGAGCCAGCTGGTGGAGGATCGCTTCGTCGTGGACGTGGGCGACGTGGAGTCGCTGAAGACCGTCATCAACGCCCTGCGGAACGTGGAGTCGGTGTTCGACGCCTACCGCGTCACGCCGGGCTGAGTGACCGTTTCCCTTTCCGCAACCCGGTTGCCCGACGGCACCCGGGCCGGCTGATAGCCTCGCGCGCCGATGGAATGGGTCGATCTCGTCACGCCGGCACTCGCCGTCATCGGAGTGTTCCTCGGTGTCGGGCTCATCGTCCAGAGCATCCGCCACGCCCGGGCGATCCGCCGCCTGGAGGACCGGCTGGCGGGGACCGGGGCGGCGGCCGCCGACGCACCGCTGCAGCGGCTGCAGGAGCTCCAGCAGCGCGCGGCGACATCCTCCGGCGCTGGCGGATCCCTCGGGGGCCGCACCACGCTCCTGGCGGTCGCGGCGGTGGTGGGGCTCCTGGTGATCGCAGCCGGGGCCTGGGCCGTCTTCCTGCGTGATTCGGGCGGCGGCGAGACCTCCGGCGGCCCCGGGCTCACCACCACCAGCGGCGTCACCACGACGGGCACCACCTCGACGGCCGCACCGGCCGACCCGAACCTCTGCAGGAACCTCACGCCGCTGGACGACAACGCCCTCACCACCGTGTCCATCTTCAACGCCTCGGGGATCGAGGGCGCGGCCCGCGGGAAGGTGCAGCCGGAGATCTCCATCAAGGGCTACACGATCGACACCGTGGACAACCCGCCGGACGGGCGCAGCGATCTGGAGACCACCGTGGTCCAGTTCGTGACGCCCGAGGACCGCAACGCGGCCTGCAACGTCGCTCGCGACCTGAAGATCCGGCCGCTGAAGGTCACCCCCCTGGAGGGCTTCTCCGCCGAGCAGGTGGGCGGGGACGAGGTGAACGTCGTCGTCCTGGTGGGCACCGACCTCGCCTCCGGCTGAGTCCGCCCCGCGGGTTTTCACGACCGCGAAGTACTGAAACCGATTTCAGGTCTTGCGCTGCGGTCGGGTGAGGCGCTAGGCTTATCCCCACATTCGTGCTGATCGGCACGAACTACGACGTTGGGGGGTGGGTATGGCAACGCTGTATCGAGCCCGGGCGGCCGTGGAATCCCGCTCGGCGGCGCACCGAGTGCGCCTCAGCAGGCAGGCCGTGTACGCGTGTCGCTACTGCTGGGAGTCCGTGAAGGTCACCAGCGCCCGCTACCTGCCCGAGACCTGCATGGGCTGCGGGTCGTCCACCTGGGAGGAGGACGGCCGGTGCGGCGCGTGGTCCCACTGCGACGGCGTTCGCCGCGAGTCCGACCGCCGGCAGGCCCACTGCCACGCGTGCGGCCACAGCATCTGGATGGAGGTCGGCGCCCCGCCGCCGGCGTCGTGATCGCGCGCCCCTGACCGGGGGCGCGCAGCCACCCGGGAGCGCCGGCGGGGAACCCGACCCAGGGGGCCGCGCGCACCGGGACCACATCGGGCGCCCGGCGCGTGCACGCCGGGCGCCCGATGTTCATCCGGGGGCCGCACCCCAGCCGCCTCCGCCCGGGGTCTCGAGCCCCAGCACATCGCCGGCCGCGAGCCGGCCGCGCCACTTCGCCGGCACCGTAACGCCGTTCACCGTGGTGCGCCCCGGCGCCCCGTCACCGCCACCGGCCGCCCCGCGCGGACCGCGCGCGCGGCGCTCGGCGATCACCGAGGCCTCCATGTCCACCAGGGCCCGCACGCGGCGCTCCACGCCGTCGCCGCCGCGATGCAGGCCGGCGCCGCCCGACCCCCGCCGCACGCGATGGGCCTCCACCCGGAGGGGGTAGGCCACCTCCAGCACCTCCACCGGCGTGTTGCGCGTGTTGCTCATGGCCACGTGGACCGCCGAGGGCCCGTCGCCGTCGGGGGACGCGCCCTGCCCGCCGCCGAGGGTCTCGTAGTAGGTGAAGCCGTTCCCGCCGAGGGTGAGGTTGTTCATGGTCCCCTGGCCCTGCGCCGGGAGCGGCACCACCTGGCCAAGGGCGGCGAACACCGCGTCCACGATCCGGCTGCTGGTCTCCACGTTCCCGCCGGCCACCGCGGACGGCGGGGTGGCGGCCACCAGCGAGCCCTCCGGCGCAACGACCTCGACGGGCGCGAAGGCGCCGGCGGACGCCGGGATGTCCGGATCGGTGGCGCACCGCACCACGAAGTACACGGCCGACCGGGTCACGGCGATCGGGCAGTTGCAGTTGCCCGGGCCCGCCGGGTCGGTGCCCGCGAAGTCCACGCGCATCCGGTCCCCGGAGATCTCGACGGCCACGCGGATCGCCAGCGGGGCGTCGGTGACCCCGTCGCCCTCCAGGAACTCCTCCGCGGTGTACCGGCCGTCCGGCATCCCGGCGATCTCGGCGCGGGTCCGCCGCTCCGCGTAGGCCAGCAGCTCCGCCATGGCGTGCGCGACGGCCGGCGGGGTGTACCGGCCCGCGACCTCCTCCAGCCGGGCCTGCGCCAGCCGGTGCGCCGCCAGCTGGGCCCGCAGGTCACCCTCCCGTTCGGCGGGGGTGCGCGAGTTGGCGAGGATCACGTCCAGGATATCGGTGGGCGCTCCGTCGGCGCCCACCAGCCGCACCGGCGGCAGCACGAGGCCCTCCTGCACCAGCTCGCGGGATCCGGCGGGCATCGACCCCGGGCTCATGCCACCCACGTCGGCGTGGTGGGCGCGGGTCACCGCGTAGCCGGCCACGGTGCCGTCCAGCGACACCGGGCTCACCAGGGTGAGGTCGGGCAGGTGCGTGCCGCCCCGGTAGGGGTCGTTCACGATCCACACCTCCGGCGGTGCGGCGCCGCGGGCGATCACGGCCGCCACGGCCTCCGGCATGGCGCCCAGGTGGACCGGGATGGAGGCCGACTGCACCACCATCCGCCCGGCCGCGTCGAAGAGCGCGGTGCTGCAGTCCCGCCGCTCGGTGATGTTGGGGGAGTGGGCGGCGCGCACCATCGCCGCCTCCATCTCCTCGGCGACCGCCCGCAGCGCGTTCGCCATCACGCGCAGGGTCACGGGGTCCATGCGCCCTCCGTCCCGTCGCGCCGGACGTCGACGGAGCCGCCGGCGTCGCGCACCGCGGTCCAGCCGGCCGGCACCCAGCAGGTGGCGCCGTCCATGGGGATCGCCACCGGGCCGCACAGCGGCGCCTCGGCGCCGGGCACGGGGGGTGGGAGGGGCGATCCGGGCCGCGCCGCGGCGACGCGCAGGGTGATCACCTCGACCGGGTGGCCCGGCACCGCCTCCCCGTAGCGCCGCTCGTGCGCCGCATGGAATGCGGCCGCCAGCGCCGCGGGATCGGCGCCCTCCTCGACCCAGTCCACGGTGAGCGCATGCCGCTGCCCGACGTACCGGCAGTCGGCGGCGACGGTCAGCGTCGCGCCGGGGAGGTCGGCTCGGGCGCCGGCCACCAGCTCGGCCAGCGGTCCGTGCAGGCGCGCGGCCTCCGCCAGGGGCACCAGCACGGTGCGGGTGCGGTCGCGCCGCTCCCCGGCGGTCACCAGGCCCAGGGCGGCCAGCACCCCGGCCGCGGCGGGCGCCAGCACGCGGGCCGCTCCGATGTCGTCGGCCACCTCGCAGGCGTGCAACGGACCGGCCCCGCCGAAGGCGATCACCGCACCGCCCCGGGGGTCGATGCCGCGCTCCACGCTCACCAGCCGCAGCGCGCGGGCCATCTCCTGGTTGGCCACCCGGATGATGCCCTCCGCGCAGGCGGCGACCTCCATCCCGAGCTGCCCCGCCAGCCGGGCAACCGCGGCCTCGGCCAGGCCCGCGTCCAGGCGGATCGCGCCGCCCAGCGCCCCGGCGCCCGCGAGCCGCCCGAGCACCACGTTGGCGTCCGTCACGGTGGGCTCGGTGCCGCCGTGCCCGTAGGCCGCGGGCCCCGGACGGGCACCGGCCGACCGCGGGCCCACCCGAAGGGCGCCCCCGCTGTCGGCCCAGGCGATGCTGCCGCCACCGGCCGAGACGGTCACCACGTCGAGCATGGGCAGGTGGAGGGGGCGTCCGTTGATGACCGTGCCCCCGGTGCGGCCGGGTTCGCCGTCGCGGATGAGCGCCACGTCGCAGGAGGTGCCGCCCATGTCGAAGGTGAGCGCCAGCGGGATGCCCGCGGCGGCGGCGATCCCGGCCGCGCCCATGGCGCCGCCCGCGGGACCGGACAGGACCGTCCGGCTGGCGTGGTCGGCCGCGCCGGCCAGATCGATGAGGCCACCGTTGCTCTGCATGATCTCCGGCGCCGGCAGCCCCGCCTCGCCGGCCCGGGCGCCCAACCGGTGCAGGTAGCCCCGCAGCACGGGGGTGAGCGCCGCGTCCACGGCGGTGGTCGAGGCCCGCTCGTACTCCCGGATCTCCGGGAGCACATCGGCCGAGATGCTCACGTGCACACCGGGCAGCGCCGCGCGCAGCGCAGCGCCGACCGTCCGCTCGTGATCGGGGTGCGCGAACGCGAACAGCAGGCACACGGCCACGGCCCGAACGTCCATGCCGGCGATCCGGGCCACCGCGGCGTCCACCGACGCGGGGTCCAGCGGCACGATCACCCCGTCCGGGCCGCAGCGCTCGCGCACCTCGGCCACGCGGTCGTGCGGGATGACCGGGGGCGGGTGGTGCTCCCCCAGCCGGTACAGGTGCGCGCGGTCCTGGCGGCGAAGCTCCAGCACGTCGCCGAAGCCCTCGGTGGCCACCAGCGCCGCCGGCGCGAGGCGGTCCTCCAGCAGGGCGTTGGTGCCCACGGTCATGCCGTGGGCGAACCGGGCGAGGGCGTTCGGCGCGATTCCGGCGGCCTCCAGCACCCGGGCCACGGCGTCCACCACCCCGGCGCTCTGGTCGTCGGGGCGGGTGGGGACCTTGGCCGTGAACAGCCGCCCGCCGGCCACCAGGGCGGCGTCGGTGAACGTGCCCCCGACGTCGACGCCCACCACGCCCAGCCGGTCTGCTGCCGCACCCCCGCCTATCATCGGCGCGCACACTACCCACCGGCCCGGTCCGCAGCCTGCGCACGCCCCTCCTCATCCTCGCCGTCACGCTGGTGCCGCCCTGGGCGGCACCCCGCCCGCCGGGATCCCCGGCGGCGACCTCGCGCCGGCGGCGAATCTGCCGGGCGCGCCGGGGGCCGTGGTGGCCGACCTCGCGCGGTGGACCACGCTGGGGCCGGTGGCACCGACGGTGTCCGCGTTCCCGGACGGCACGCCTGCGCTGCGCCTGTCGGCCAACACCACCCTGCGATCGCCCGAGGTGGACGTGCCGGTGGGCGCGCAGGCCCTCGCGATCCGTGCGCGCTCGGGCTCGGGTGCCGCCCTCACCGTGGTGGCCGAGCCGGCCGACGGGACGGCCCCGGTGACGCTCGGGGTCCTCGAGCCCGACGCCGCCGGCGCGGCCCGCGCGGTGCCGGTGGCCGCCGTCGCGGGCCGCCGGGTGCGCCTGGTGCTCGATCCCTCCACGCCCCTGGGCGGGCTGGTGGACGTGGGGGAGGTGGGCCCGTTCTCGGCACCGCTCGCCGGCTGGACCATGTCCCCCGGCGCCGCGCTTCGCGAGGCGGGCACGCCGCCCGCGCTGCTGGTGCGCGGCGACCCGGTGCGGATCCGCTCGCCGCGCACCGCGCTGCCGGCCGGGGTGCGCCGGCTGCTGGTGCGCGCCTCGGGCACGGGCACCGTGCGGGTGTCGGCGGGCGCCGGGGCGGTGCGGGTCGTGCTGGGGCCCGCCCCCGTGGACATCAGCGTGCCGGCCCCGGCCGGCGCCGCCGTGCTGCTCGTGGACGCCGACCCCGCCGGCCGCGCACTGCGTCTGCGGGACATGGGGCGCTACGTCGTCGCGGTGCGCCTCGGCGGCCTGTCGGTGCGCCGGACGGGGCGGCTGGTGACCGTGCGGGGCGGCCTCGGATCCGCCGGCGCCGGACTGGCGGTCCGCATCGCCGGCGCCACGGGCGCGGCCGCGGCGCGGCGCGCCGGCACCGATGGGCGCTTCGTGCTGCGGGGCCGTGTGCCGCGCGGCGTCCCGGCCGCGCTGGTGGTCACCGGTGACCGCACCCGCATCGGCCTCACGCGGCCGCTGCCCGGCCCTACGAGATGAAGCGGGCGTACGCCCCGGGGAAGCTCGACCGGGCGCGCGCGGCCATCGCGACCGCGGCCGTCCGGTCGCGGTACACGCCCACGTAGACCACGTACAGGCCCGGCGCCAGACCGGTGTGCTCGTCGCTGAGCAGGATCCCGGCGCCGTAACCGGCTCGCCGCGCGCGGGTGCGCTGCTGCCGGGCCGCGTCGGCGTCCTCGGCCGACGCCACGATCGCGGTCCACGCGGAGCGCCCGACCGGCCAGTCGGAGGTGAGGTCCTCCTGGGCCGGGGGCACCTCGGTGGTGTCCTCGGTCTCGGTCTCGTCCGGCACGAGGCCCGTCGTGTCCGACGGCAGCGTGCCCGTGGTCCCGGTGTCGGAGGTGTCGGTACCGGGGAACGGGGTGGTGGGCGGCGGCGTGGTGATCCCGGACGTGGTGGTCACGAACCCCGTGGACGTCCCGGGATCGGTGGGGGGCGTGGTGACCGTGGCCGTCGTGTCGGGGGGCAGCGGGCCGGTGCCGATCCCCGTGGTGTCGATGGTCGACGGCGTGGTGTTCACCGGCGGCGCGGTGAGGACGGTCGCCGGACGCGTGCCGTCGCCGTCGTCGGCGGCCACGGCGAAGCCCAGGAAGCCCGCGCCCACCCCGAGCACGGCGAGCCCCGCGGCCAGCGGGGCCATCCCGGTGCGCCGCCGCAGCCGGGGCGCGAGCGGGGTGGGGGCGCCGCACTCCAGGCAGTAGGTCTGGTCCGGGTCGAGGACGGCGTCGCATTCGCGGCACCGCGGCGGCCCGGTTTCCTCCACGGCCGCATCCGGCACGGGGGTGGGCTCGTCGCCGGCGGGCGGCGTGGCCTGCGGATCGTCGGGCGGGGTGGTCACCCGGCGTCCTCCGTGGGCGGGATGGGGATGACCTGCGTGCCGCCCGCGGTGAGCAGCTC
>LNFL01000103.1 GCA_001464275.1 Actinobacteria bacterium Ga0077560
AGGTAGGACGCCGCGAGGAACCCGGCCAGGTCGCCCACCACGCCCCCGCCGACGGCCACGACGGCGTCGGCCCGGCGGATGCCGGCCCGGGCGGCGTCCCGGCACAGGCGGTCGAGCTCGGACAGCGACTTGGAGCGCTCACCGGGCGGCACGCGGGCCATCACGGTGCGCAGCCCGGCCTCGCGCAGCGACGCGGCCGCCGCCTCGGCGTGCCCCGCCACGTTGCCGTCGAAGACCACCAGCGCCTGCTCGCCGGCGGCGCGCTCGGCCCACAGCGGCCCCAGGTGCGCGATCTGCCCGTCGCCGATGTGGACGGTGAAGTGCGTCTCGCCCACCTCGGCGGAGATCACGTGGGCCGCCGGGGCGTGCCCGGCGCTCATGCGGGGCTCCCGGCGCCCAGCGAGGCCGCCCAGCCCACCAGGTCGTCCACCACGGCATCCACGGGCCGGGCCGCATCGACGACGTGGGCCGCGGCCTCGGTGTACGCCGGCACCCGCCGGGCGTACCGGCGCAGGAACATCGCCTCGTCGGCCGCCAGCGGGCGGTCGGAGCCGTTCACCCGCCGCCACAGGGCCTCGGGCTCCACCCGCAGCCACGCCACGTGGGCCGTGCGGGTGAGCAGGTCACGGGTCTTGGCGCTCTCCACCGCGCCGCCGCCGATGGCCAGCACCCCCGCGGGCTCGGTGGCGGTGATCTCCCGGATCACGCGCTCCTCATTGCGCCGGAACCACACCTCGCCCTTGGTCGCGAAGATCCGGGGGATCGGCAGCTCGGTCTCCTGCTCGATCACGGCATCGCTGTCGAGGAACGGGCGCCCCAGGCGCTCGGCCAGCAACCGGCCCGCGGTGCTCTTGCCGGCACCCATGTAGCCCGTCAGGACGATCCAGCCCATGGGTGGCTACGTGTCCGTTCCGCGGACCGCCGCGAGGTAGCGCTCCACCGACGCGTCCAGCTCCGCGATCGAGTCGCCGCCGAACTTGTCGATCAGCGCCTGGGCGAGCACGAACGCCAGCGCCGCCTCGCCCACCACCGCGGCGGCGGGGACCGCGCAGATGTCGGAGCGCTCCTTGAAGGCCTTCTTGGGCTCCTTGGTGGCCACGTCAACCGACGCCAGGGGCCGCGAGAGCGTGGAGATGGGCTTCATGACCGCCCGCACCACCACCGGGGCACCGTGGGTCATGCCGCCCTCCAGGCCGCCAGAGCGGTTGGTGCGGCGGTGATACCCGGCCGCCTCGTCCCAGAAGATCTCGTCGTGGGCCTGCGAGCCCGGGATGCGCCCCAGCTCGAAGCCGGCCCCCATCTCGACGCCCTTGATCGCCTGGATGCCCATGAACGCCGCGCCGATGCGGGCGTCCAGGCGGCTGTCGCCGCTCACGTGGCTGCCCAGGCCCGGCATGAGCCCGAAGGCCCACACCTCGAAGATGCCGCCGAGGGTGTCGTGATCCTGGCCCGCGGCCTTGATGGCCTCGCGCATGGCCGCCGACGCCTCGGCGTCCAGGCAGCGCACCGGGCTGTCGTCGACGCCCGCGAAGTCCTCCACCGAGAGGTCGTCGCGCACCGGGGCGTTGACGTGGCCGACGGTGACCACGTGGCTGCGGATCTCCACCCCGTACCGGCGCAGCAGGGCCTTCGCGACCCCGCCGGCGGCGACGCGGGCGGCGGTCTCACGGGCGCTCGCGCGCTCCAGGATGGGACGCAGGTCGTCGGTGCCGTACTTGAGCATGCCCGCCAGGTCCGCGTGCCCGGGCCGGGGCAGCGTGATCGGCTCCACCGGGCTCTGGGGCTCCCAGATCGCCATCCGGTCCTCGGACCAGTTCGCGAAGTCCCGGTTCACGATCTCCAGCGTGAGCGGGCTGCCGATCGTGCGGCCATGCCGCAGCCCGGTCTTCACCTGGGCGCGATCGGTCTCGATCTTCATCCGGCCGCCGCGGCCGTAGCCGAGCTGGCGCCGGGCGAGGTCGGCGTCGATGTCGTCGGGGACGAGCTCGAGGCCCGCGGGCAGCCCCTCGACCATCGCGAAGAGCGCCGGGCCGTGCGACTCGCCGGCTGTGCGGTAGGTCAGTGCCACGGGTTCGGAAGTGTAGGGAACCCGGCAGCCGGATGGTGGCCGCACGCGCACCGGCCCGGGCGCTCAACTCCGGAGCCCCGTGACCGATTGGGGGTGCGATCAGACGCGGAATCCCCATTCCCCCGCAGTCCGCGTGTCCCCGGCACCACGCCCCGAGAAATGCAGGAGGCAACCCCGGTGGTCTCGCGTTTCGTGAACCTCCCGATCGGTCGCAAGATTGCGATCGTCACGGGCACGATCCTCGCCATGTTCCTTGTTGCCACGCTGGTCGCGACGCTCCAGACGACGTCCGCGGCGAACCAGCTCAAGGAAGCCGACGCCCTGGGCGTCTACGAGGAGAAGGCAAACCAGTACGTCCGTGAGATGGAACTGCAGCGCGCGCTGCAGGCCGAGTACCTCGGCAACCCGCAGCAGTCGGTCCTCGACGAGTTCGAGGGCTCCGCGGAGCGCGCGTTCGGCATCGCCGACGAGCTGGTGAAGCGGTTCCCGGAGAACGCCGTGCTGCTGACCGCCGTCCAGAAGGCGAAGGCCCTCGACGAGATCCACGACCCCCTGGTGTTCGACCAGTACGCCCCCGCCGTCCGCGCGGGCCGCACTCAGGAGGCCGTCCAGCACCTCGCGAAGGCCCGCGACCTCATCCTGCAGTTCGTCACCGAGGCCGGCAAGGCGCGCCAGGCGGTGATCCGCGAGGTGACCACCCGGCACGACGAGGCGGCGTCGGCGCTCTCCGCCGCCCGGACGCTGCAGATCGTCCTCGCGACGATCGCGCTGCTGCTGGGCATCGGGCTCTCCTACCTGCTCTTCCGCATGATCACCAACCCGCTCAAGGAGCTGAAGGACCGCATGTGGGAGCTCGCCGAGGGGGACGGCGATCTCACCAAGCGCATCGAGGTGCGCAGCGCGGACGAGGTGGGCCAGGTGGCGAAGAACTTCAACCGCTTCGCGGCCACCGTCCACGACATCGTCCGGCTCTCCAGCCAAGCGTCCGACGGCCTGGCCCGCAACGCCGACACGCTGGTGATGACCGCCGCGGAGGCCGGCGAGGCCGTCGCCCAGACCGCCGGCACCGTCGACGGCATGGCCGCGGCCACCACCATGCAGGCCGAGCGGGTGACCGAGGTCGGCGGGCTGGTGGAGGACATGGGCGTGACCATCGGCCGCGCCGCCGACGCCGGCCGCAGCGTGGCGCAGGTCGCCGCCGAGGCCGACGAGCGCGCCGCCGAGGGCGAGCGCAGCATCGCCCGCGTCCAGGAGGCCATGAGCACCATCGAGCGGTCGGTGGAGGGCGCCCACGAGGTGGTCGCCGCCCTGGGCGACCGCGGCCGGGAGATCGGCGCGATCGTGCAGACGATCGGCGAGATCTCCGCGCAGACCAACCTGCTGGCCCTCAACGCCGCCATCGAGGCCGCCCGGGCCGGCGAGCACGGCCGCGGCTTCGCCGTGGTCGCCGAGGAGGTCCGCAAGCTCGCCGAGCAGTCCCAGGACGCCGTCGGGTCGATCGCCGAGATCATCGGCGACCTGCAGCAGGAGACCGAGCGGGCCGTCAACGCCATGGACCAGGGCCGCGAGGAGGTCAACGCGGGCGCGGAGATCGTCCAGCACGCGGGATCGGCCTTCGCGGCGATCCGCGACCGGGTGAGCGCGGTGTCCGGCGAGGTCGACGGCGTCGCCTCCGCCTGCGAGGAGCTGGAGCAGGCCGCCCTCACCGTCCAGGACCGGATGAGCGAGGTGGCGGCGGAGATCGCCGCCTCGGTGCAGGAGACCTCCGCCGCCGCCGAGAGCGTGGCCACGACCGCCAAGGAGGTCCAGGCCGCCGTCGGCTACCTGGACGAGCTCGTGGGTCGCTTCAAGGTGTGGGAGCCCGACCAGCCGGACCGCCGGCGCCGGATCCGCACGCCCGAGCATCAGGGCGAGCTGCCGTAGCGCCCGCCGGACCGCCCGGGGTCAGCCTCCGCTGCCCCCGGGCCGGTCCTGCTGCTGCTGGCGCGCCAGTACGCGCGCCCGCTCGAGCAGACGCTGGGCCGTGGCCAGACGCCGGCCCGCCTCCTCGAAACGTCCCTCGCCCACGGCCTGCCGGTAGGCCTGGAACTCGGCTCCGGCCCGTTCCAGCAGGGCGGCGAGGGTCACGCCCTCACCCGCGTCACCGGCCGCGTCGTCCGACCCGAGCGCAAGGCCGAGCGCGGCATCGAACGTGGGCGCCGAGAACACCTGCCCGCTCGCCCCGAGGCCCACCACCACGCGCCACAGGCTGGGCAGCTCTCCCCCGGAGTCCAGGTAGAGCGGCTGGACGTACAGCAGGCCCTTGCCGACCGGCACCACCAGGGCGTTGCCGCGCAGGATGTTGTCCCTGCGCTGGTTGATCTCCTCGGCGAGCTCGTCGTCACGGCCGACGTTGGCCGTGAACGTGTCGAGCGACTCCAGCTGGGTCCGCGCCGCCTGGAAGTTGAGCAGGGTGAGCTTGCCGAAGTCGTCAGGCTCGCTGGAGACCGCGAGCCACCCGGAGAAGCCGATCGCCCGGTCGGCGGCCTTCGGCTTGAACGACCGCACCAGGACGAACCGCTCCCTCGACTCGCCCGGCAGCACCGCGTACGTGTAGCGGGCCGCGGAGACCTCCAGCGTGCCCTCCACGCCGGCGCCAAGGCGCTCCTGCGTGGGCGCCCATGCCTCCGCACCGTTGTAGAAGGTGTTGACGTCGGTCACGTGGAACCGCTCGGCGGCCTGGCTCTGGAAGTCGAACAGGTCCTCGCCGTAGCGCAGGTGCGCACGCAGGCCGGGCGCGATGCGATCCATCTGCGCGCCGTCGGTGAACAGGCCCGGGTAGACCTTCCGCCAAGTCGCGATCATCGGCTCGCGCGGGTCCGTGACGAACAGGTGGGTCTCGCCGGAGTAGGCGTCCATCGCCGCCACCACCGGCTGGCGCTGGTAGTTGATGCCGTTGAACCTGGCCGCGTAGGGGTAGCGGTCCGTCGACACGTACATGTTCTGCAGCACCCACAGCCGGCCCTGGGCGGCGGCGAACCAGGGGTCGCTGTCGGCGGTGAGGAACGGCGCGAGCTCCGCCACCCGCGCGCCGATGTCGCGGTACAGCAGCAGGCTGCTGTCCTGGTTGGCCGGGGCGCGATCGCTCCCCGATGTGGCGTTCCAGACGCGTCGCCCGCCACCGATGTACGGCAGGCCGCCGAGGAACTGGGTGATCGCCACCCGCTGCCACCCCGAGCCGATCCGGATCCCCGTGCCGCCCTCGCGACCACAGCGCGCCGCGTCCTCGCCGGTGCACCAGGTGACGTCCTCGCGGTTCTGCAGGCCGTCGAACACCGACTGCGTGGTGTTCGCCACCGCCCATGGCATGCCCGGCTGGGCCCCGAAGTAGATCTCCGGGTGCGTCAGCTCCGGGCTGATGCCCGTCTGCGGGATGTCACCGGCGACCCAGCGCGGGCGACCGGAGGTGGGGTCGATCTCGTTGACCGGCGCGAGGATCAGCCCGTAGCCGTGCGTGTAGGTGAAGTGCCGCCGCTGGAAGTCCGGGGCCTTCGAGTAGTCGATCTCACGACCGATCGCGAACACCGTGCGGCGGCGGCCACCCAGCTCGTAGCGGTCGAGGTCGACGTCCACGCAGTCGTAGAACTGGGCCTTCGCCTGGAGCCGACGGCACGCCTGCAGGGCGGGACCGGGATCGAGGAAGCGCAGCGAGTCGACGCTGGCCGGCGCCTCACGGACGGCCTTCTCGGTGACCCCGTTCGCGCGGTAGTCGGCGACGACGGCGTTGGCGGTGTCGATTCCGCTCGCCTTCCGGGTGGCGTCCAGCGTCGCCTGGATGTTGTCCTGCTCGACCTGCAGCTGCGTGCCGCGCAGCACGATCGCGTCGTTGAGCAGCGCGCCCACCGGGCCAAGGGCGCTCAGCAGGATCGCCGACGCGGCGCAGAAAACGGGAACACCCCAGATCGGCGTGTCCTCCCTGCCCCACGCCTGGCCGCGGCCCCGGAACGCCACCACCGCACCCGCCACCAGGGGCAGTGCGAGGACCAGCCACCAGGGGCTCGCGACCACGACCAGGGCGACCGCCGTCGCGGCCCACACGCCGAGCGCGAGCGACACGGCCGTCCCGACACGGGTGATGCCCATGCGCTGCCGGAGCCGCCGGCTGCTGAGGGCCACCAGCCCCACCGCGAGCACGCCCAGCGTCACCGCGCCGACCGCGCGGGTCGGGATGTCGATGTTGAGCGTCGCCGCCCCGGCACCGGCGATCACGTCGCCGGGGCCGACGGTGAGCGTGTAGCGCGACAGCCACAGCAGGATGGCCATGCACATCAGGAAGGCCCCGCCGATCAGGAACCCCGCCCGCAACGTGCGGTCCAGGATCGCCACCGACTGCAGCAGCGCGCCGCGCTGGCGCTCGGAGTACCAGATGGACAGCCCGGTGGCGAGCACGCCGAGACCCGCCAGGAACAGGGCGGACGACGTGACCTGCACCACGTCGCGGATCGCCGGCTCTGTGAACACGAAGAAGCCGATGTCGCGGCCGAAGACCGGGTCCTCACTGCCGAACGGCACGGCGTCCAGCGCCGCAAGCAGCCGGTCCCGGGAGGCCGCCAGGCCGGGCGCGAGCACGCCCGCCACCAGCAGGAAGGTCACCAGGGCCCCGCCCCGCGCGCCCCAGCGCATCGCCCGCCGGCGGTCCTCGTCCGCGGCGCCGGCGTCCGGCGGCGGCTCATCATGCTGGGCCAGCTCCGTGAGGTCCGCGACGTCGAGGCGCCGCGTGATCCGCTCGATCTCCTCCTCGGTGAGAGGACCCGTGGGCCGGCGCGGCCTCGCCTGACGGACGTCCCCGCCGCCCATCGCGCGGCCCACGAACACCACCGGCAGCGCCAGCAGCGCGGCGACGGCGAGCCCGATGGCGACCAGCAGCAGGGTCCAGCGCAGGCGCAGGTCGTACACGTCGCCCATGCCGAGCAGGTCGTAGAACGCCCGCTTCACGGTGATCTCGGCCGCGAAGGTGAACGCGATCCACAGCAGGATCAGCAGCACGCCGATCGCCGGCACCACGATCCTCGGGTGGAGGATCCGCCGCATCATGTCTTGGGCCAGTGAACCACCGCCGGGGAGGCTAGCTGGCGGCCGCGCAATCCGCAGCCCGGACCGGGTCGTGTCGCCAAAGGCCGGGTCCCGGTGACGCAGGCCGGAAGTCGCGTCATACTCACCCAATTGACCCGGCCGTGGACCAGGAGGTATGGCCCGATGACCGGAAGAACTTGAGCGGGCACGAGACGACTACCTGGCCGTCTCCCGCGGAGCGCACCTGTACTCGTCACCGCAGGACCACGAGGAGGCCGAGCGGCGGGCGTGGGAACGCCTGGAGCTGGCACTCGCCGCGGTCGCGGACGAGGCGGAGCGCGAGGCCGCCGGGTCCGTATAGCAACGAAATGAGGGGCGGCCCGCGGGCCGCCCCTCATTGTTGAAGCCCGACCCCTTGGGGCCGTTTCCCTGCCGCGCTACGCGGTGACGGCGGGGACCACGTCCCGCGGCTGTCCCACGAGCGTCGTGCAGGCGCGTGCCCGGTCGCGCAGGGTGGTCGCGCCGGCACCCGACCCGCTGGTGCCGGTCGCGGTCGCCAGGTTGCAGATGCGGCCGGTGCGGTCGGCGAGCGTCCGCAGCGTCACCGTGAAGGTGCGCGAGGTGCCCGGGGCGAGGCGCCCGACGTTCATCGTGAGCGCGCCGTTGCGGAGCATGCGCGACGCGCGGGATCCGGCGGTGGCCACCAGGCCGTCCGGGACCGGGTCGGTGATGACCACCGAGGTGAGCGTGGTGTCACCGGTGTTCCGCACCGTCAGGCGGTAGGTGATCCCCCCGCCCAGGCGGGCCCGCATCGGGGCCGTCTTGCGCAGGGTGAGGCCGGGGCGCTGCAGCTCCGGCGCGGGGCTGTCCCCGCCGGCCGGCGGGGTCTCGTCCTTCGGGCGCTCACCGGACGGGGCGAGCGGCCCCGAGGAGGCCGGGGGCGTCACGTCCCCGCCCCCCGGGACGCTGGGCGTGGAGGTGCAGTCGGTGAACTCCACCGGGACCTCGAAGACGGTGCTGCCGGGGGCGACCGAGATCGTCTGCTGCGGACCGCTGGTGCCCACCCGCACGGCGCGGCGCAGGGCGCCGGTGTCGAGCGTCACGCGCACCACCGACCGTCCCGGCGCGGAGGCGGTCACGCGGACCGTCGCCGTCCCGTCGGCGTCGAGGGTGACGGTGGGCGCGCTCACCGACGCGCCGCCGGAGGTGACCGCCACGGCGGCCGAGGCGCCCGGGGCGCCGGAGACGGTGACCGTCACCTCGCCGGTGCCCGCGCAGGCCGTGCCGGAGCCGCCGGCCCCGGGAGCACGGGTGGTGGTGGCCAGCGCCGCCAGGCGAAGGGCCTCCGCGCGGGCATTCATCGCGGCGTTGTTGGTGGGGTTCACCAGCCGCACGCGGCCGCCCAGCTGCCATGCGGCGATCTGGTGCGCCCCGGACTCGGTGCCGGGGTCCGCCGCGGCGGCGATGCGCGCCGGCGCGGTGCGGATGAGGTAGGCGGCGGCGCGGTAGGTCGGCCCGTCGAGCTCGGGAGCCTCGGACGCGTCCTGGAGGGCCATGTTGTAGGTCTTCCCCACGCCGATCCCCACGAGGGGGTCGTCGCAGAAGCCCTGGACGCTCACCGCCGGCGAGCCGGCGGGCTTGAGGCTGATGTTGAACAGCCCGAGGCTGGCGGTGACCGTCTGGCCCCCGACCGTCGTGGTGGTCACGGTCCGGGAGGGGCTCGTCACCGATGACAGGGTGAGGGTCGTGGGCGTCGCGCCGGCCGCGAGGTTCGCGGCGGCCCCCGAGGCCACCAGGGCCAAGGCGGCCCCCGCCGCCGTGATGCGCGTCGTCCGTCGGACGCTGCTGCTGGTCATCGTGCCTCGCTGTGTCGGGGTTCGAGCGTGACGGGGCCCGTCGGGCATCCGTCGTCCGAAGAGGCATCGGTGCGCATGCGGCCGACTTGAGACGCGGGGCGTCCGGGGAAGCCGAAAACGCGAACGGGCGCCCGTGGGCGCCCGTTCACCGCAACAATCGGGCCGGCGATCAGCCCGAGTTCCGGATCTCCATGAGCCGGATCTTGTACAGCGTGCTGGTCGTCTGGTTGTAGAGGCTGATCGACTCCCCCTCCGACAGGGTCACCGTGTCGGAGCCGCTCGGCAGCAGGCCGCCGTTGAGCTTGAGGGTGACCGCCGAGGCGGTGATCTTCTCCACCGTGAACTGCTGGGTGCCAGGTGGGATCGCATCGCCGGCGCGGGCCACCACGGGCTCCCCGCCGATGTCGAAGTCCGCCTCCAGCACCGACACGACCGGCGTGGTGGGCGTGACGGGCATGGTGGGCGTCGTGGGGATGGTGGTGGGCGTGCCGGGCAGCGGCGAGGTGGGGATGCCGCCCCCGGAGACCGGGGTGGTGCTGGTGGGCACCGGCGCGCCGGTGACCGGCTCCCCGCTCACCGTCCCGCCACCGGAGTCCTCGGTGACCAGCTGCTCGAAGGCGTCGCGTGGCGTGCCGAACTGCTCGAACCCGGACAGGCTCCCCACCACACGGCTGTCGGAGGCCGCCTCGGGCGTCCCGAACAGGGCGTCGGTGGGCACCGCCGCGACACCTGCGGCCGCCGGGGTCACCGGTGCGGCGGGCGGGGCCGCGGCCTCGTCGCCTCCACCGCCCCCTCCCCCGCCGCATCCGGCGAGGACGAGCGCGGTCGCGAGCGCGGCGGCGGCCCGGGTGGCGTGGCGCCGGGTCACGGGGTACCTCCAGTCGTGGAGGCCGCCGTGGCGATGGTCTCGGCCTGTGCGGCCGTCGCGGCGGGCGGCGCGGAGAACAGCAGGACGCGCAGGTTGCCGTCGACGAGGTCCCCGCCGTCGGTGGTGGTGTCACCCTCGGCGAGGGTGAGCTCCAGGCTCTTGATCGCCACGAGGCGGCCGTTGATCTGGGGACGGTCCTTCTCGTCCACCGTCACCTGGCGGTGCGCGCGGAACATGAAGTCGTCGACGTCGAAGAACCGGCCCGACACCTTCACCTCGAGCTCGATCGCCCGCATGGCCCCCAGATCGGTGACCACGCTGGTGCGCAGCACCGCGAGGTCCACGTCGGAGCGGTCGGCGATGCGCTGCAGCTGGACGATCGCGCCCGGGATGGCCGCGCCGTCCGGGACGGCCTTCGCCAGGCGGAAGCCCTCCAGGGACTGGTCCTCACCGTCCTTCTCGGACTGCTTGAGACGGCTGATCTGGTCGCGCAGGACGCCGGCCTCGTCCTGGATCGCGGCGAGTTCGTCGCGCTTGCGATCGGCCTCGGCCCGCGCCGGCTTGATGAGGAACCAGAAGGCTCCGCCCACCACGACGATTGCGCCGATGATGGCCAGCAGCATCCGGTCGCGCTTGCTCATGGTCATGGCTGGAAGGCCCCTCCCTGGGCCGCGGTGCCCGCCGTCGTGGCGGACGCGGTCGTACCACCGTCGCCGGCGACGACCGAGAGGGTCGGCCGGTCCTGCGCCCGCTGGTCCACGGGCGCGTCGACGATGAACTGGACGATGCGCTTCCCCCCGCGGGTGATCTTCTCGGCGGAGGCCAGGCGCGGCTCGCCGAGGCCCGGCACCGCCTCCAGGCGGGCGAGCAGCTGCGCGACCTGGACCTGGGTGAAGGCGAAGCCCTCCAGGTGCAGGCCCTGCGGGATGGCGTTGACGGCCTGCGGCTGACCGGCGGGCGCAGCGGCGCCCGTGCCGGCGACGGCGGCCGGCATCACGCCCGTGACCTCCGACAACCACACGCGCTCCGGCAGCACCGTGACGGTGTCCCGGACGATGCGCTCCCAGTTGACGCGGGCGTTGGCGATGGTGACCACCGCGCCGCGACGGGCCAGCTGGGCGGCCGCCCGCTGGTCGATCGCCATCATCGAGGCGAGCTCCTGCTCGAGCACGGACTTCTCGTCCGTCGCCTCGGTGACCTGGGTCGTGAGCTGGCTGACCTCGTTCTTGGCGTTGTAGGTGAGGTACCCGATGCCCATCACCACCGCGGCGGCGGCGAGGATCGCCACGGGGCGCTTGGACCCGCCACCGGGCAGGCCACCGCGGCCGGGCTTGGACGGGAGGAGGTTGACGGCCCTCATCGGGCACCCCCCGGCGCGTCGAGGGCGAGGCCCAGCGCCACGGCGGCGCGGGTCGCGACCTCCGGCGGCACCGTGCCCGGGTCGTCGATCTGGCCCAGCGGGTTCCCGACCACCACCTGCATGCCGAGGCCCTGCTGCATGTACCGGTCGATGCCGGTGCACAGCGAGGTCCCGCCGGACAGGACGATGCGGCCGATGCCCCGCGAGAAGGGCTGCGAGCGGTAGTAGTCGAGCGAGCGCGAGACCTCGCGCACCAGCGGCCGTGCCCCCAGCGCGAGCGCGTGGCGGACCTCGGCGACGGTGTCGGCGTCCCAGCCCTCCATGGGCGTGCCCAGCAGGCCGCAGGCGAGCTTGACCGCCTCGGCCTCCTCACGGGGCAGCCCGGTGCGCTGCTCGACCGCGCGGGTGAGCTGCTCCCCGCCGAAACCGATCATGCGCGTGAAGTGGCAGTTCCGGTCGACGGAGACGATCACGTGCGTGACCTCCGCGCCGACGTGGACGACCGCCTCGGCCTGGGTGTCGGGCGAGCCCTCATCGAGCACCGAGGCCGGCGGCTGAAGCGCGCGCAGCAGGGCGAACGCCTCCAGGTCGATGCCCACCGGCTGCAGGCCGGCGCCGCGGACGACGGCGACGAGCTGGTCGATCATCTCGCGGTGCGCGGCGACCACGACGATCCGCTCGCGCGGCCCGCTGTCCCCCTCGTACCGCATGACCGGCTGGAAGTCGACGACGCTCTGATCCGGCGGGATCGGGATGTGCTCGGCCGCCTCGAACTCCACGGCCGCGCGGCGCTCCCGCTCGTCATCGAGCGCGGGCAGGTCGATGACCCGCACCACCACACGCTGGTTGGCCACGCCCAGCCGCACGCGGCGACCGGAGAAGCGAGCGGCCTTCCAGAAGCGCTTGAGCTCTGCGGCGAGCTCGTTGGGCTGTTGGATCTCCCCGTCGTGCAGAAGCCCGTGCGGAATGGGTTCCACCGCGGCCTTCGTGAGGGAGACCCGATCACGCCCGGTCTTGAGCTCGACGCCGGCGATGGCGCTCGATCCCATGTCCAGTGCGACGACTGTGCTCATTGAAACGACGTCCGTATCGTTGTCGGGGGGGTCACGGCTCTAGCCGAGCCGATCGGCGTACCAGCCGATCATCGAGGGGCCCCACCACAGGGCCACGAGGGCTCCTGCGGCGAGGAACGGGCCGAACGGGACGGCCATCTTGCGCGCCGCCGCGCCATGGCGCACCAGGAGCACGGCGCCGATGGCGGCGCCGGCCCCGAAGGCCAGGAACAGGGCGGGGACCACGGATGCGCCGAGCACGGCGCCCAGCAGGAGGGCGAGCTGCACGTCGCCGAATCCCATGCCGGCCGGGTAGGCCAGCCACAGCAGGAAGATGAAGCCCGCCGCGCCGGCGGCGCCGGCCACGGGCTTCCACCACCCGGACGGGTCCGAGGCGATCATGAGCGCCAGCCCCGCGACGGCGGCCGGGATCACGATGACGCCCGGGATGAGGCGGTGCTCGAGGTCGATGACGACCACGGGCACCAGCGCGACGCCCAGCAGCGCCGCGGCCAGCCCCTTCCAGGTGGGTCCGAACCCGGCGATGGCGGCGGCGGCCAGTGCCGCGCTGCCGACCTCCATCACCGGATACCTCCAGTGCACCCGCTCACCGCACCCCCGGCAGCGCCCGCCCTGGATGCACCAGGACAGCACCGGGATGAGCTCCAGCACGCTCAGGGTGCGTTCGCATGACCCGCAGTGGGACCGCGGGTGGACGAGGGACTCCTCACGCGGCCACCGCCAGGCGACGACCGTGGAGAAGGACCCGAACGCCAGGCCCATGAGCGCCGCGAGGGCGACCCAGTAGGCCAGCGGCGCCATGTCGAGCGGGGCGGTCACGATCAGCGCACCACGAACCGGTCGTAGACGTACAGGCCACGACGGCCGGAGGCGGTCTGCTCGAGCTTGCGGTCGTCATCGGCGGGCACGAACAGCCGCAGCTGCTGGTTGCCCGGGTCCAGGTTCGCGCGCAGCGCGATGTTGAAGCGCTGCTTGGTCCCCGGGACCGTGACGAGGTTCGTCCAGCCGCTGGACTCGCGCACCTGCACGTAGGCCTTGCGGGCCGGATACACCGAGCCGCGCACGCGGATCGTGCGCTTGCGCTCGACGCGGCCTGTGGAGACGTTGAACGACACGCGGGGGACCACGCGCACCGCGAACGGCGCGACGCCCTCCGGGTGGTCCGCGGTCTCCGCCCAGCGGATGCGCCACGAGGCGGTGCGCCGCTGGCGGAGGCTGAACGCGAACCGGCCGGCGGCGTCACCGGAGACGCTGCCGTAGGGGGTGAAGCCGCCCTCGGACGGGAGCCGGCGCTCGACCAGCAGGCGCGGATTGCGCACCGCGCGGCCGTTGTGCACCAGCTTGCCGGCGACCACCAGGCGCGTCCCGTACAGGGCCGTGCCGCGGATGGTGTTGAGGTTGAACTGCGGCGGACGCACGCTGCGGAAGTCGCGCGCGGGGCTCCACGGACCGAAGTCGTTGTCGCAGAAGTCGGCGCGAACCCGCCAGTACCAGGTGCCGGGCTTGCTGATGATGTCGCCCGACGGCACGAGCGCGACCTGGGGGGTCGACACCGCGCCCTCGACGTCCGGGGTCTCGGCGCTGGGCGCGCCGGGGATGATGGTGGCGTCCGGGGTCTGGACCGACGGCGCCTCCGCGGATGCCTGGAACGAGGGGTTGTCGGCGAACTGCACCTGGTAGGCGCAGGCGCCGTTCACCGTCGCCCACTGCAGCAGCGGCGAGCCGACCACCACATCCCCGTCGCCCGGAACCGTGACGGTCGGGCGTGGCGGGTTGAGCGTGAAGGTCTGGTTGGGGCTCCAGGTGAGGCCCTGGCCGGCCGCGTCGATCGCGCGGACCCGCCAGTACCAGGTGCCCGACGGCAGCCGCTTGCCCTGGTCCTTCGCCCACTCGGTACCGGTGCCCCAGACGGTCATGCTCTGGCTGCGGGAGGCGTCGAACTCCTCGTCGCGGGAGAGCTGGAGCTCGAACTTGGCGGCCCCGGGGACCTCGGACCAGCTGAACAACGGGGGCTCGGTGATGACGCCGCTCGCGGCGGTCCCGAGGGTCACCCGGGTCTGCTTGCTGAACGACAGCCGCTGGACGGCCGACTCGGACATCGTCCAGTTCGGGTCGTCGAGCGATGCCCCGGTGCCCGGGACCACCCGCCAGTAGTACCCCTCCCCGATCTGGTTGTCGGGCAGCGGGGTGCGCGGCACCCAGCCGGGGGTGACCGTCGCCTGGCTCTCGACGATGTTGTTGAACTGGAAGTCCGTGGCGATGTCGACGCGGTAGATCGTCGCGCCCGTGACGGCCGACCAGAGCAGGTGCGGGGTGAGCGCGGTGTCGCTGTTCCCGCTGGCGGTGAGCTCCGGCGTGGCCGTGGTGGACCCGGGGGCGGCCCAGGTGAACTGCTGCGGGTCGGTCCAGGTGCCGTAGCGGCCGGCCACGATGGGGCGGACCCGCCACCAGTGCGTGCCGTAGCCGATGCTCTTGTCACGGACCTCGCTGAGGGTCGGCACCAGCGCGGTGCTGCCCGTCTCGGCGTTGATCTCCAGGGGCGTGCCCTGCCAGTTGTTCGCCTGGCGGGTGAGCTGGAACTGGTACTTCTCGGCGCCGGCGACCGGCTGCCAGGAGAAGTACAGGCGCCCACCGGTGCTGCCGTCGGCCGGGGCGACCGGCACGGGCGCGACCCACGCCTTGGTGAAGCTGCCCATGGTCACCCACGGGCCCGGGTTCTGGGCGGCGTCCTTGGCCCGCACGCGCCACTGGTAGGAGTCGTCGGCCAGCACGCCCAGCTCGGCCGGGCTCATCGCCGTGACCGGGAAGTTGATGCTCGTGAACGCGGGCGTGGCGAACTGATCGGCCGGCGCCGCCTGCGTGTCATAGGTGCGCGCGCCCGCGACCTTGGTCCACCGCATGTACGGCGTGATCCGGATGAGGCTCGTGCCCGCCCCGCCGGGCGTGGCCGACAGGACGCCGCCCGTGACCCTGCTGGGCCAGGTCTTGGCGAACTGGGCGACGCTGCTGGTGATGCCCCGCGTTCCGGCCGCGTCGACGGCGGTGACCCGCCACCAGTACGTGCCGTCCGGGAGCAGCGTCTGGGGGGCGACCTGCCACTGGTCGGTCGTCGCCCGCCACACGACCCGGGTGAAGCCGGGGCTGGTCGCGATCTCGACCACGTAGCTCACCGCGCCCGGGACGGGCGACCACTCGAGCACGACCGGCTCGTCGGGATACACGAACGCGTCGGTCACCTGGTCGGGCGCGAGCCCCAGCGGCTCGCTGGACTCACGGTCCGCCGTGAAGGGCGACTTGGCGTCGACCGTCGCCGGGATGGCCGGGGTCTTGGTCGCCGCCGAGGCGACCGGAACCAGGGCCACCAGCGCGGCGGCCGACAGGATGGCGACGCCGGGGATGCTCATGCGAGGGGACGCTAGGGCCGCGTCCCGCACGGCTGACGCGCCGTTCGTGACGAGACTGCATCGCATCCGTGCGAATGCGCGTGACCGTCGGGGAGATGGCACTTCGGTCGCTTCCTTGCGTTCGGAGGTGGGGCAACGGCATCCGGGCCGCTGTGTGCGATATCGGCCGGAGACCGGCCCTATCTGAGTTCCGCTACCAATCGCAGCCGGTGCCGCAGGTGCGATCCACCACGGGACTGGCCGAGAGGTCCTT
This sequence comes from Actinobacteria bacterium Ga0077560, assembly GCA_001464275.1. Classification (GTDB taxonomy): domain Bacteria; phylum Actinomycetota; class Thermoleophilia; order Miltoncostaeales; family Miltoncostaeaceae. The sequence continues at coordinate 15,935 of LNFL01000103.1, forward strand.
GACCATCGTGAACACGGTGCCGCTCTGGCTGCGCGAGACGATCGTGTAGCCGTTCGCCGAGAACGCGACGGCCACCTGGTCCTGCTCGGCGTCGTTCGCGGTCGCGTCGAAGTCGATGCCCGGCTCGACGGTCTGCACCGCCGCCGGGGTGAGCGTGACGTAGTCGCCGTTCGTCGCGGCCGCCTCCACCGCGCTCGCCGCGCTGCGGATCAGCGACTTGGCGTTCGCGTCGTAGGCGCGCTTGCGGTGACCGAGGAACACGGGAACCGCGATCGCCGCCAGCAGGCCGATGATGATCACGACCACGAGCAGCTCGATGAGGGTGAAGCCGCGACCGGGACCGCGGCGCTTGGGAGGCATCAGCATGGCGGGAGGCTCGTTGCGTGCGTGCGGCGGCGCCCGCGGATGCGGGCGCCGCCGTCGCCGCTGCTACCAGGTGCAGCCGGTGCCACACGTCCGCGCGATCGGCGGGGTGCTGCCGGTGTCCTTGGTGAGCGTGAAGGTCTTGCCGCTCTTGCTGAGCGAGGTGATCGTGTAGCCGGTGGTGGCGAAGGTCACAGCGACCTGGTCGCTCGCCGCGGCGTTTTGGCCGTCGCGCTGAACGCGATGGACGGCTCGATCGCCTGCACGGCGGCCGGCGTCAGGGTGTTGTACGCCTGCGTGTCCGCGTAGGCCGCCTCGATGGCGCTCGCGGCGTTACGGACCAGCGACTTGGCGGCCGCGTCATTGGCGCGGTCGCGCTGGCCGAGGAACGTCGGGATCGCGATCGCGGCCAGCAGGCCGATGATGATCACGACCACCAGGAGCTCGATCAGGGTGAAACCCTGCTGGCGCTCGGCTCGGGTTGCGAAGCCGGTTGATCATGGGGATGCACTCCGTCCTTGGAGATACCGGGGGAACGCGCCGGGCCCGCCGAAAAGCGGGCCCGGCGAGTACTGCTCAGGGTCCTTCGGCTACCAGGTGCAGCCGGTGCCACACGTCCGCGCGATCGGCGGGGTGCTGCCGGTGTTCTTGGTGAGCGTGAAGGTCTTGCCGCTCTTGCTGAGCGAGGTGATCGTGTAGCCGGTGGTGGCGAAGGTCACAGCGACCTGGTCGCTCGCCGCGGCGTT
>LNFL01000104.1 GCA_001464275.1 Actinobacteria bacterium Ga0077560
GCCGAGGAACGTCGGGATCGCGATCGCGGCCAGCAGGCCGATGATGATCACGACCACCAGGAGCTCGATCAGGGTGAAACCCTGCTGGCGCTCGGCTCGACTACGAAGCCGGTTGATCATGAGGTAGGTCTCCTCCATGAGAACGGGGTTGCCGCCGCGAGCCTGGGGCCAACTACCCCGGCATCGGCAGGGGCGTTTCCTCGCGGACACCTCTTTGATCGCCCGTTGCGCGCCAATACTTAATGAATGCGTCCGCCGGGCCCGGGCGCCCCGCTACCATGACCGGGCATGTCCGCCCCCCTCGCGAGCCCCATCACCCTCACCACCGACGGTGCCTGCTCGGCCAACGGCCGGGACGGCTCGCGCGGCGGCTGGGCGGCCATCCTCACCGACGGCGCCGGCGGCGAGCTGGTGCTCACCGGCGGCGAGGCTCCCTCCACCAACAACCGCATGGAGCTCATGGCCGTGCTGGAGGGGCTGCGGGCCGCACCGGAGGGATCCGAGGTGCTGCTGGTCACCGACTCCAGCTACGTGGCGAACGCCATCTCCAAGGGATGGCTCGCGAGCTGGCAGCGCCGGGGCTGGAAGACCGCCGCCAAGGAGCCCGTGGCGAACCGCGAGCTGTGGGAGCGGATGCTGCTGGAGCTCGCCCGGCACCGCCGCGTCACCCCGACCCTGGTGAAGGGCCATGCCGGACACGAGGCCAACGAACGGGCCGACCGGCTCGCCCAGGACGCCGCAAAGCAGGATCATCTGCAGCCCCCGCCGCCCGCACCGCCGGCGCCGGAGCCCCCCGCCGCGGCGCAGATGGGCTTCGACTTCTAGGGAACGGCCGGCTCGCTGGGGCGCGTGCCCAGCCGGGTTTCCAGGCTCACCCGCTCCCCGCCGCGGATCACCGTGATCGGCACCACGTCGTCGGGGCGGGCATCGCTCACCGCGTCGGCCAGACCCGCCGCGTCGCGCACCGCCCGGTCGCCGAGGGCGATGACGGTGTCCCCGCGCTCCAGGACCCCGTCCGCCGGGCTGTCGGCGCGCACCGCGACCACCACGGCGCCGTCGGATGCGCCGGGGGGCGGGTCGTCCCGGGCGTCGGTGGCCACCGCGCCCAGGTAGGGCACGCCCACCCGCCCGCCCTCCACGACGGTCCGGGCCGCCTCGGCGGCCAGGTTCATCGGCAGCGCCACGCCCCGCCGCACCATCACCCCGAGGATGTCGCCGCGCTCCCCCGCGAGGGCCGCGCCGGGCGCGTCACCGGCGTCGGTGAGGATGGCGTCCTCCGGCAGCGCGTCGACGGGCGTGGAGGTCTCGCGCCGCACCGCCGCGACCACGCCGGTGGTGACCTGCGGGCCCAGCCCGTTGGTGTTGGCCACCATGATCACGGGCAGCCCCGGCGGGAGCGGCTCCTCGAGCCCCCCGAGCGTGGCGGGCTCCCCCACCTCCGGCCCTGCCCGCAGCACGGCGATGCCCAGGGCCGGCACCACGCCCACCACATCGGCCCGGAGCGTGCGGCCGCGGCCGGCCACGCGCACGCGCTCGGCGGATCCCACCACCGACAGCGCGGTGACCGCCGTCCCGTCACCCAGGATCACCACCGCGGAACCGCCGGGGGCATCGCGCTGCGGCAGCACGCGCAGCACCGCGGGGGCGACGGAGCTGACCGCCGCCAGCCGGGCGTCGGCGGAGCCGTCGTCCTGCGGGACGCCCACGGTGCGCTCCACCACGCGGCTCTCGCCCACCACGCCCGTCACGACGAGCACGGCCACGGCCGTCGCCGCCCCGAGGACCGCGGCGGCCAGCATTGCGATGAGTCCCCCGGGCACGCGCATCGGGCGGGCATGCTTGCACGGGTGGGGCGGGCGGCAAAGCGCCCGGCACCGGGATGGCAGCGGCCCCGGCGTGCCACACTGACCGTGTGAAGGACAGCTTCCCCCTCGGCCGCATCGCCGGCGTCAAGGTCGGGCTCAACTGGAGCGTCCTGGTCATCGCCGCGTACCTGGTGTTCGCGCTGGCGACCAGCATCTTCCCGTCGACCAACCCAGGCCTCGGCGAGGGCACCCGCATCGTGATGGGCATCGTGGCCGCGGCCCTGTTCCTGGGCTCGATCCTCCTGCACGAGATCGGGCACGCCGTCCAGGCCAAGCGTGACGGCATGACCATCGACGGCATCACGCTATGGGTGTTCGGCGGGGTCGCCCGGTTCGTCGGGATGTTCCCCGGCGCGGGCGCGGAGTTCCGCATCGCGATCGCCGGCCCGCTGGTGTCCCTGGCCCTGGGCCTGGGCTTCAGCGGCATCGCCCTGGTGCCGGGGATCCCGGAGCCGGTGGACGCGGTCGCGGCGTGGCTGGCCTACATCAACATCGCCCTGCTGGTGTTCAACATGCTCCCCGCCCTGCCCATGGACGGCGGCCGGGTGCTGCGCTCGGCCATCTGGGCCCGCACCAAGGACTTCGGCCGCGCCACGCGCATCGCCGGCGGGCTCGGCCGGTTCCTCGCGATGGGGCTCGTCGCGCTGGGCGCGGTCATCGCCATCGGCCTGGGCTCGGCGATCAGCGGGATCTGGCTGGCGCTGATCGGCTGGTTCATCCTGCGGGCCTCGGAGGGTGAGACCCGCGCGGCCGCGATCACGGCGAAGTTCAGCGGGCTGACGGTGCGGGACGTGATGGTGGCCGACCCGGTGACCACCACCGCCACCACGACCCTCGACGAGATCGCCGCGTTCACCCGGTGGACCGGCGCCTACACCACCTATCCGGTGCTCGACGGCGACATGGCGGTGGGCCTCTTCCCCATCGGCGTCCTGCGCGGGCTGCCCCGGGAGGTGTGGGAGACCACGCCGGTGTCCCGGGTGATGGTGCCCGTGGAGCATGTGTCGGTGTCCCACCCCGACGAGCCCCTCCAGGACGCCGTGGGACGGCTGCAGGCGTTCGCGCTGCACCGGGGGCTGGTGCTGGAGGACGGCCGCCTCGCCGGGCTGCTGTCCATGTCGGACGTCGTGCGCCTGGTGCAGGGCGGGCGCCCGCGCGACGCGGCCGCGGGGCCCGGGCCCGCCTGAGCCCCCTCAGCGGTCCGGCGAGACGTCCCGGGACCGCGCATCGGCGATGACCCGGCGGAACCGCAGGCCCCCCAGCATGAGGGCCAGGGCCGCCGCGCCCAGCACCAGGTTGGTGACCAGCGAGGTCATCTCCATGCCCACCGAGAAGGCCAGCACGTCCGTGCGGGCGGCCTCGCCGGCGAGCAGCACCACCAGCAGGGCCTGCTTGGGGCCCAGCCCTCCGGGCGTGGCCGGCAGGCTCGTCGCGGCGCTGGAGGCCACCTGCACCAGCAGGGCGGACTCCAGCGACGGGGTGATGTTGAACGCCGCCAGGAACGCCCAGGCGCCGGCGATGCGGCACCCCCACCCGATGAGCTGGAAGGACACGACCTCCAGCAGATAGCGGCCCGGCGTGGTGAGGATGACCAGCCCCTGCCGCACGCGCTCCCAGAAGGCGCGCACCCGGGTGCCCAGCACCAGGACCCCGATCAGCAGGACCGTGGCGAACGCCGGGATCACCCACACGTGGTCCAGGATCCACGACAGCTCGAACGCCGGCACGGGCAGATCCGGGAGCGGCAGCAGCCCCGCCTGCCAGGCCCACAGCAGCAGCGCGCTCGCGACCACCAGGTCCAGCAGCGTCTCGGCCACGAGGGTCGCGGCGAGCGTCGGGTATGTCGCCCCCGGCACGCGCCGGTGCAGGAGCAGGAGCTTCACGGGGTCGCCGGCGCGGGCCGGCATCACCGCGTTCACCGCGACCCCCGCGGCGTACGCCCCGAAGGTGTGGCGCCAGCGCACCGTCGCCTGCGGGTACGCGGCGGCCACGATGTTCCGCCACGCATAGGTGCGCACCAGCATGTTCACCAGGTGCAGGGCCACCGCGAGCGCCAGGGGCGTCCAGCGCACCTCCACCAGCCGCTCGAGGAACGCCTCGAACGCGTCGAGGAACGCCTCGAGGGAGTCCCTCACGGTTCCCCCGTCACCGCCGCAGCAGGTATGCGGCGCCCGCGGCCAGCAGGTTCGGGCGGCGCTGCACCCAGGGGCCCGCGGGACCGCCGGAGGAGTTCAGCAGCACGCGCTCCACCGCGACCAGGTCCTCGGCGCGCACCAGCTCCTCGAAGTCCACGATCGTGCAGTGGTGGATGTTCGGCGTCTCGTACCAGCGGTGCGGCAGCAGGCGGCTGCTGGGCATGCGCCCCCGCAGCATCAGGTTGAGCCGCAGCCCGATGTGCCCGAAGTTCGGGAACGAGACGATCCCGACCTCGGCCACCCGCATCATCTCCCGCAGCACCAGCGCGGGGCGGTAGGTGGTCTGCAGGGTCTGCGAGAGCACCACGACGTCGAACGAGCCGTCCGAGAAGTCCGGGAGGCCCTGGTCGATGTCGGCGCTCACCACCGGGATGCCTCGGGACACGCAGGCGTGGAACGCGTCCGGGGAGACCTCCACGCCCTGGCCGGAGCAGCCCCTGCGCCGGATGAGCTCCTCCAGCAGGGCGCCGTCCCCGCACCCGAGGTCGAGCACGCGGCTGCCACGCGGAACCATGTCCGCGACGATCCCGAGGTCGGGCCTCACACCCGGCCCGGTCCGTCGCCCGGCACCCCGCCGATCGCCTCGGCCTCCATGCGGCGCATGAAGCTCGCGACGGTGCGGTGGTACTCCGGCACCTCCAGCAGGAACGAGTCGTGCCCGTGCGGCGAGGCGATCTCCCGGAAGGTCACCGGCACGCGGTGGGCGGCCAGGATGCGCACCAGGTCGCGGGAGTGCGCGGTGTCGAACCGCCAGTCCGAGTCGAAGCTCATCACCAGGAACCGCGTGTCCACGCGCTCGAGCTTGGCGCCCGCGGCGACCATGTCGCCGAACGGGTCGAAGTAGTCCATCACCCGGGTCAGGTACAGGTAGCTGTTCGCGTCGAAGCGCTTGAGGAAGGCCTCGCCCTGATGGTGGAGGTAGCTCTCCACCTGAAAGTCCACGTCGAACCCGAACCGCGGGCTCTCGCGGTCCTGCAGGCGCCGACCGAACTTGCGACGCATCCCCTCCTCGGAGAGGTAGGTGATGTGGGCCATCATCCGCGCCACCGACAGCCCGGCGTCGGGCCGCACGCCGTGGCGCTGGTAGTCCCCGCCGTGGAAGTTGGGGTCGCGCATGATCGCCTCGCGCGCAACCGCCGAGAACGCGATGTTCTGGGCCGACAGGCGCGCGGTGGAGCACACCACCACCGCCGAGTGGACCTCGTCGGGGTGCTCGATGGACCACTGCAGGGCCTGCATCCCGCCCAGGGAGCCGCCCACCGCCGCCAGCAGGCGCCGGATCCCGAGGTGCCGCAGCAGCGCCCGGTGGACGTTCACCAGGTCGCCCACCGTGAACAGCGGGAACCGCAGCCCGTACGGGTCGCCGGTCTCCGGGTTCGGGGAGGCGGGACCGGTGGTCCCCATGCAGCCGCCCAGCAGGTTCGCGCACACCACGAAGAGACGGTCGGTGTCGACCGGCTTGCCCGGCCCGATGAAGTTGTCCCACCACCCCGGGCGCGTCGCGCCCTCGTGGTATCCGGCCGCGTGGGCGTCCCCGGTGAGCGCGTGGTGGATGAAGACCGCGTTCGAGCGCTGCTCGTTGAGCTCGCCATAGGTCTCGTAGGCGACCTCGACCGGCGCCAGACGCTGGCCGCTCTCCAGGATCAGCGGCTGGTCCTGGGTGAAGAGGGTCGCCCGTCGGGTCTCGACGCGGCCGACCGATCCGGCCGGCGCCGTTCCGGCCGTCGTCATGGCCGCGGGCTCATGGGGAAGGGGACGGCTCGCACCCGGGCATCAAAGCACGCGCGCGGCCGCCCCTCCCCATCGCCGGATCAGGCGGTCGCGGCCGCGATCGCCTGGTCGAGGTCCGCGATCAGGTCGTCGACGTGCTCGATCCCGACCGAGAGCCGCACCATGTCCTGGCTCACGCCCGCCGACGCCAGCTCCGCCTCGTTCAGCTGGGAGTGCGTGGTGGTGGCCGGGTGGATGGCCAGCGACTTGGCGTCACCGATGTTCGCCAGGTGGCTGAAGAGCTTCAGGTTGTCGATGAAGCCCCGACCCGCGTCGCGCCCGCCCTGCAGGCCGAAGGTGAGGATGGCGCCGAAGCCGCCCGACAGGATCCGCTTGGCCACGTCGTGGTCCGGCTGCGAGGGCAGACCCGGGTACGACACCCAGCTCACCTTGGGGTGCTTGGACAGGTGCTCCGCGATCGCCAGCGCGTTCGAGGAGTGCCGCTCCATCCGCAGCGGCAGGGTCTCGATGCCCTGCAGGATCAGGAACGCGTTGAACGGCGACAGCGCCGCGCCGGTGTTGCGCAGCAGCACCGTGCGGATGCGGCCGATGTACGCCGCCGGGCCGAGGGCGTCCGACCAGACCACGCCGTGGTACGACGGGTCCGGCTTGGTGAGGCCCGGGAAGCGGTCCGCGTACGCGGTCCAGTCGAACTTCCCGCTGTCGACGATGATGCCGCCGATCGACGTGCCGTGGCCGCCGATGAACTTGGTGAGCGAGTGCACCACGATGTCGGCGCCGTGGTCGAACGCGCGGCACAGCACCGGCGTGGGCACCGTGTTGTCGACGATCAGCGGCAGGCCCTTGGCGTGGGCCGCGGCGGACCATGCGTCCAGGTCCACCACGTTGAGGCTCGGGTTCCCGATCGTCTCCGCGAAGACGGCCTTGGTGTTCTCGTCCACCAGGCGGTCGAGCTCACCCGGGTTCGACGGGTCGGCGAACCGCACCTCGATGCCGAACTGCGGCAGCGTGTGGGCGAACAGGTTGTACGTGCCCCCGTACAGCGTGGAGATGGCGACGATGTTCTCGCCCGCGCGGGTGATGTTGAGGACCGAGTAGGTCACCGCCGCCTGCCCGGAGGCGATGGCGCACGAGGCGATGCCGCCCTCCAGCTGGGCCACGCGCTGCTCCAGCACGTCCCAGGTGGGGTTCATGATCCGGGTGTAGATGTTCCCCGGCGTCTTCAGCGCGAACAGGTCTGCGGCGTGGTCGGCGTCGTTGAAGACGTACGACGTCGTCTGGTAAATCGGCACCGCCCGGCTGTTGGTGGTCGGGTCCGGCACCTGGCCCCCGTGCAGGGCGATCGTCTCGGGACGGTGTGCGCTCATGCGGTCCTCTGGGTCGGCGGATGGAACGCCCGGAACAAAACCCGGCAATTCCTGTGGAGTTTCGGCGTTCGAGCCTACGGACGCAGTCCAACCCTGTCAACGCGGCCCCGCAGGGGCCGGCGTTGTTTCGGCGCCCCGACGGGGCGCCGTCCCTGGTCGGCATCCGTGATCCGAGCTTGGAGTGATCCGGGCTTGCAGTGGTGCAGTAGTTGATCTCGGCGCCCGGAGGGCGCCGTCTGCTTTTCACTTGTGGTCGTTCTCGGTGCGTCTTATGGCCGCCCAGCCTCGCGCAAGGTCTGGCGCTGAGAGGCGTCCGGCGACGTTGGCCCCAGGAACCACGCCTCACGGCTGCCTGCAACCAGCTCGCTCGGCTCATCCATGAGCCGATTGCATTTGGCAGTCGTCCACCGGATTGGGTGCTCTGCGGCCGTCTGGGGTCAGCGTCCACACGGGCACTGAGAGTCGAATTGCCGTGAGCTACCCGGATAGCGCGCCAGGGGTTGGACCCGCGCCGTCCCGGCGCGGCAACTCATCATGCGGTGCACCACTCACCGGGATGGCACGGCAGCCCTTGTGGATGGCGAGGACCAAATGAGGGCGACCCATGGATGGGGAGCTGTGCTCAGTGGCAGCGCAGGCGCAAGCCGTTGTTCCTGGGGCCAACGCCCCCAGACGCGCACATGGGCAGCGTTTGCGCGAGTCGACCAGGCGATGAGAAGCCCGATCACGACCACAAGTGAAAAGCAGACGGCGCCCCTGCGGGGCGCCGACACAACTACGCCAGCGGAAAGCCCGGATCACTCCAAGACCGGATTCGCCAAGAGCGGATTTCGCCAAGAAAACCGCTGCACCTCACGGCCCGCAGCACCCCGACACCGGATCCGTGACGGCCTTTCGGGCCCGACGCGATCCGCAACAGTGTGATGTCACAGTGTTTGTGACATATGTGTCGCATACATAACAACAGTGTGTGCTGTTGCGCACAAACGACGTAATGTTATACCCATGTCTATAGGCGGGACCGGGAACGTCCGATACGTTCTTGGTGATGCCCACCCCCCCTCACCTGGTGCGGCAGCGCAACGGCGTGCTCCTTCTGGCCGTGCAGTTTCTGCACGCGCTGGCCCAGGGCATGGCCGTGGTCGTGCTGCCCTGGATCGTCCTCGAGTCGGGCGCCTCGGTGGCCGGCGCGGGCCTGGTGCTCACCGCCGGGTTCCTGCCCTTCGCGCTGTTCGGACTGCCCGCCGGCGTCGCCGGTGACCGTGGCCGCCGCCGCCCGATGCTCGGTGCCGTGCTGGCCGCGCAGACGGGTGTCGCGGTCGTCGCGTGCGTGGCCGCCGGCTCCGGTGGGCTCACCACCATGGGCGTCCTCGCGGTGGCGTTCCTGCTCGGCACGGGCCGGGTCTTCGTGGACGCCGCCATGTTCGGGGCGGTCGGGGCGATGGTGCGCCGCGAGGGCATGCTCTCCGCGCAGGCCGCGGTCGCGGGCGCCTTCAACATGGGCTACTACGGGGGACCGGCGGTCGCCGGCCTCGTGATCGGCCTTGCCGGCACCGGCACCGCCCTGGCGGCGGTGGCGGCGTCATTGGCCGTGGGTGGCGTCCTCTCCCTCGCGCTTCGGGGCGCGGCGGCCGGCGGCGGCGACCGGCGCGAGGCCGCCAGCGGCATGGGCGCCGGCCTGCGCCTGCTGTTCGTCGAGCCCACCCTGCGTGCGCTGGCGATCATCGCCTTCACGTGGAGCCTCATGGCGTCCGGTGTGATCACCCTGGCGATGCCGCACCTGCGGCGCGACCTGGGCCTGGATGGCGCGCAGATCAGCGCCGTGCTCGTGCTGGGCGTCGTCGCGATGCTGGTGGCGCCGTTCCTGCTGCACCGCCTGGCGGGCCGCGTGGCGGACACCCGGATCCTGGTGCTGGGCCTCTGCCTGTACCTGGTGCCGTGCGTCGCGTTCGGCGGGGCCGCGAACGCCACGATCGCCGCGGTGGCCTACGGACCGCTCATGCTCGCGAACGCCATCTGCGCGGCCACCATCATCGGGGCCCGCGCACGGCGCACCCCCGCCCACCTGCAGGCGATGGCCGGGGTGTCCGGCCGCATGCTGGTGATCGGCGGCTTCACCATGGGGTCGGCGCTCACCAGCGCCCTCACGCAGTGGGTCTCCATCGGCGCCGTCTACCTGCTCATCGGGCTCGGGATGACCGCGCTGGCCGCGGTCGCCGCGCCCGGGCTGGCCCGCGCGAAGGCCGCGTCGCGGC
>LNFL01000105.1 GCA_001464275.1 Actinobacteria bacterium Ga0077560
CTTCACCGACATCGCCCCGCACGCCGAGGACCGCTTCGTGCCGCTGCGGCGGCAGCTCGGCGTCACCACCATGGGCCTCAACCAGATCATCCTGGAGCCGGGCCAGCGCGGCCGCATCCACGCCCACGAGCGTCAGGAGGAGGTCTTCCTGGTGCTGGAGGGGGTCCTGACGCTGGTGGCGGAGGGCGAGGAGCACGACATGCCCGCCGGTCGGCTCGCCCGCGTCGCGCCCGAGGTGCGCCGCCAGCTGGTGAACCGCGGGCCCGGTCGCACCGTGCTGCTGGCCCTGGGGGCCGCGGGCGTCCACGAGGGCCGGGACGGCCTCGCCTACCGGGACTGGGACGACACCGACCCGGCGCCACCGCAGGAGATCCCCCTTCCCGAGGATCTGCCGGCGGACCGGCTCAGGACCTGACGGCCTCCAGCCTGGGGCTCAGCCCCAGGCGGCGCAGTGCGGCGCGCTCGGCCCTGGCCCGCGCGGGGGTCGCCCCGCGCAGGGTCACCACCACGTAGCGGGTGCCGCGGGCCTTCGTCCAGCGCCGAGACACGGTGGCCCGCCGCCCGGTGGCGCGCAGCCGCACGGCGACCGACCGCGCACGGCCGGCCAGGCGGACGTCCGCCGCGACCACGCGGTACCGCACGGCCACCGGGGTGCCGCTGACCGCCGGCGTCCGCAGCACCACCGCCGGGTCGCCCGCCACGGCCCGGGCAAGGGTCGACGCGTAGCCCAGGGCGCGCAGCCGGTCGCGCTCGCGGGTCGCCACGCCCCGCGCGGCGGTCCGCGCCGTGACGACCAGGAACACCTTCGCCGCACCCCGCGGACGCGGGATCACCAGCGCGCCCGGACGGGCCCGGCGCACCAGCCGCAGCACGGTCTTGGCATCGCGCAGCGACGGCTGGCGCGAGGCCACCACCAGGAAGTCACCGACCTTCAGGCCGGGTCGCGGCTGGGCGACGGGCGTGGTGGGACGCGGTGTGACGGGCGTGGCCGGGGTGTTCCCGGCGCCGCGGTTGTAGGCCGGCTCCGGCGGGGCCGGCCGGTCGGAGCGGCGCACCCAGAACCAGGTGTCCAGCAGCCCCAGCCGGGCCTTCACGCTGTTGCCCGAGAGCTCGGTGGCGCCGCCGTCGGCGGTCCGGAACCGCACCGTCACCACGCGCGGCGAGACGCCGCGCTTGAGGACCTCCACCTCGGTGACCGCCGCGGGCAGGCGCAGGCGCGAGCCGAGCTGACCGGCGGTGAACGACGGCGGGCTGGGCCAGCGGTGCAGGGGCGACACGTTGTCGAACGGGTCCGGCACGCCCACCAGGTACGGCTTGGGGGTCCCGCCCAGCGAGTTCTCGACGCTCTCGGTGTGACCGCCGGAGGTGGACGAGAAGTAGGTGGTCACGATGGTGTCGCCGTACATCACCACCTTGCGGCGCGTGGTGGCGACCGCGGCGTCCGTGCGGGGGTCCTCGTCGGTGACCCCGCCGTAGACCTGCGAGCGCACGTCCGCGTACAGGTCGAACGGCTGGGACGGGCGCAGGGACGCGATGGCGTAGCTGCGCGCGCAGGGCCGCCGGGGTGCGGTCGCCCCAGGACGCCGGCATCTCCCGCGCCAGGACCCCGCGCAGGTAGTCCTCCACGTCGACGGTGTTGACGACGTCCACGTACCCGTTGTCGGCGTTCACATCGACCAGCCCGCGGAACCGGCGGTCGCCCACCCGCACCAGCCCGCCGGCGGCGGGGACGATGCGCAGCGTCTGCACCGCGACGTCCACGGTGGTGTTCTCGGGCTGCACGAGCGCCAAGCCCTTCGCGGTGACGCGGGCGGTGTAGACCACGCCGGGGGCCAGCGGGATGCGCTCCCCGTCGCGGGCGTCGATGAGCGTGCCGCCGCCCTCCACCGCGATCCCCTGCTCGGCCCGGTCGTTGGCGACCAGCACGCGCACGGTCTTGGCGGGTCCGTCGGCGACCCGCGTGCCGCGGTAGTACCAGGCCATGATCCGCGCGGCGTCCCATCCCTGCAGGGCGGCGCCGCGGGCGCCGTACTGCGACATGCCCACGCCGTGGCCGAACCCGCGGCCCTCGAACGTGAACGTCACCTCGCCCTGGGCCGCGGCGACGCCGGCGAGCGGCCCGGCGAGGCCCGCGACGGCGCACGCCAGCGCGCGGCGGATGCCGCGGCGGCCGCGCGGCGGCTGGTGGCGATGTGTGACGGGTGGGCTCATTGGGGTGGCGCGGGCGCCCGATGCTCACGGCCGGGCGGGCCTCGGTCAAACCATGCGGGTCCACGGATACGCGGGCACCTCCTTCGGCGCCCGCTCCACCGACTCCTGTCGGCCCGCGCGGCCCGCGGCATGAGTCGCAACGCCTGGCAGCATGGGCTGCAATGGATCTGGACGTCGTCTTCCTGGGCACCGGCGCACACCACCCGAGCCCGGCGCGGGGCGCATCGGCGCTGATGGTCGAGCACGGCGCCGACCACCTGCTGGTGGACTGCGGCGAGGGCACCCAGGAGCGGCTCATGCGCAGCCGCCCGGGCCTTCGCCACATCCGGGGCGTGCTGGTGACGCACTGCCACGGCGACCACCTGCTGGGCCTGCCCGGGCTGCTGGCCACGTTCTCGGACGTGCGCGAGCAGGAGCTGGTGATCGCCGGACCCCCGGGCCTGTCGGCCGCGGTGGATGCCTTTCGCCCGTGGTTCGGCGAACCGCGGTTCCCGCTGCGGATCGTGGAGGTCACCCCGGGCACGCGCCTGGAGCTCGGCGGATGGCTGGTGGAGGCGGTCCCGGCCGCGCACGTCGTCCCGGCCGTGGGGTGGGCGCTGCGGGAGCCGGCCCTGCCCGGTCACCTCGACCCGGCCGCCGCCGGGCGGCTGGGCGTTCCGGAGGGACCGCTGCTGGCGCGCCTGGCCGGCGGTGAGGACGTGGCCCTCCCCGGCGGCCGGCGGGTGCGGGCCGCGGACGTGGTGGGCCCGCCACGGCCCGGCCGAGTCGTGGTGGTCTCCGGTGACACGGCCCCCTGCGAGGCCATGGCCGCCGCGGCCGCCGGAGCCGACCTGCTGATCCACGAGGCCACCTTCCTGGCCGGCGAGGCGCCCCTGGCCGCCGCCTCGGGCCACAGCACCGCCGGGCAGGCGGCGGACCTCGCCGCCCGCGCCGGGGTGCGGGCGCTGGCGCTGGTCCACACCTCCCAGCGCTACCGCGCGGCGTTCCCGGCCGTGATGCTGCCCGACGATCTGGACCTGGTGCGGATCCCCCTGCCCGACCGGGGCCCGCCGGTCCTGGTGCCGGGCGGGGGCGCCGTCACTCCACGACCCTGAGGGCCGAGGGCAGGTTCATCCGTGTGAGCCTGCGGACCGTCAGCAGCGGTGCGGCCGCGGCGGCGGCCGTCCCCAGCAGCAGCGCCCACAGCGTGCTGCTCGGCGCGATGCTGACCACGGCGCCGAAGTCCGGGAACGTGCGCGGCATCACCTGCTCCACCTCCCATCCCACGATGAACCGGCCCGCGAGGACGCCCAGCACGGAACCGAGCAGTCCCACGATCGCGCTCTCGGCAACCGCGCCCGTGATGACGGCCGCGGGTCGCATGCCGAACGCCAGCATGGTCGCGTGCTCACGCACCCGTTCCTCGGCGGAGATGCCCGCTGCGTTCACGGCGATGAGCCCCGCCAGGGCGATGCCCGCCGCCTCGACGATCCAGAGGATCAGGACGAAGTCCTGCATCTGCACGCGCACCTGCTCCAGAAGCCCCGCGGCCGGCTCCACCGACGCCACGCCCTCACGGCCGAAGAGCGCTCGCGCGACGTCGTCGCGCGTGCGACCCGGCGCGGGACGCACCTCCACCGTGTCGGCGCGGCCGCCCAGGCCCACCGCCGCCAGCTGCGTTTCGTGGACGTACGCCAGGTACCGGAACGGGTTCACGTGCACGCCCGCCACCGGAACGCGGATCCGCGCGAGCCGGTACGTCCCCCCCGGGACCGGCACCGGGTACTCGAGCTCCACCGTCCCGCCCACGGCGACACCCAGGTCGGCCGCCGCGGCCCGCGCGATCACCACGCCTGGGGCGTCGGCCGCCAGGCGCCCCTGCCGCAGCTCGGGGCTCCACACCGGGTCGTCCATGCGCGCGGACGACAGCTGCACGCCCACCTCGGCGCCACCGGCGCGCAGGCGACCGGCCACGACCAGGCGCGGCGCGGCGGCGGCCACCACGGGATGGCCGGCGATGCCGCGCACCACCGCGCCGTCCGTGGGCCGGGCGGCATCGAGGGTCACGATCATCCGGTCATCGCCGCCGCGCACGATGTCGGCCCGGCTGCGGTCCACGGTCCCGAAGAACGAGTCGATGGTGCCCAGCAGCGAGAACATGACGGCGATCGCGGCGCCGATGCCCAGCGCCGTGAGCAGCGTTCGCCGAGGCGCGCGGAACGCGTTGCGCACCGGCATCTGGGCAACCGGCCCGCCCGGGAGGGGCAGCCGACGCGCCAGCCGGGCGAGCCCGCCGCCCGCCGACGCCCGGTCCGTGACGCGGATCGCCTGCACGGGTGTCATGCGCACGCCGCGCCACACCGGGATCGCGGCGGCGAGCGGCGGGAGCACGAGCCCCAGGATCGCGGCGCGGGCGAAGGTGCCGCCCTGGAACGGTGTGACCACCACCGGCAGGGGAAGGATCGTCCGCAGGGCCCATCCGAGGGCCCACTCGGAGGCCGCGCCCACCAGGAGGCCGAGCCCCGTCCCGAGCACCGCGATCTGCACGCCCACCAGCATCGGGCGCAGCGCCAGCACGCGGGACGGCATCCCCAGCGCCATGCCCACGCCGATCTGGCGCCGTTCGGCCTCCACGACGCGGCTCACCAGGTTGAAGGCGGCGAGCGCCGCGCCGCCCAGCACCAGCCAGGCGATCACGTCGATGAACTGCTGGTCCCCCTCGGCATCCCGGTAGAGGGTGCGGTACGCCGCCTCGTCGGCCAGCGTGCTCACGGTGGCGCCGGCCTGGGGCAGGCGTTCGGCGATCCGCGCCTCCAGGACGGCACGGGCGTCACCCGCGGGGGCCCCGGCGGGGAGCCGCACGACCAGCTCGTTCACCCGCCCCGGCAGCCCCGCCAGCCGCTGCGCGGTCGCCAGCGGGGCGAACACGCCCGCGTAGGCGGCGTCACCGCCCCACGACATCCCGGGCGGGGCGACGACGAACCACTCCGGCGACCGGGCGCGGCCCACCCAGCGCACCGTCGCGCCACCGAGGACCCGGACCGTCCCCTGCGCCGGGAGGTCGCGCGCCGCCGCGAAGTTGGCCTCCAGGTTCACGACGTCCCGGCCGGCATCAGACGGCCGCAGCGGGCGGCCGCCGTCGGCCCACAGTCCGTCGACCCTCGGGCCTGGGTCCACGGGAACACCCACAAGGCGGCCCGGGACCAGCACCGCCGATCCGCCGCGCGATGCGTCCACCTGGGTCGGCACGCTCAGCCGCTCGTCGGCGAGGGCCCCGCGGAACGCCGGCCCGGCGACCAGCGCCCGCAGCCGGCCCTGCGGAACCGTGCCTCCCTCGGCGAGCGTCACCTTGAGGTCGTGGGCGTTCAGCAGGGCGAAGCTGCGGTCGTTGGAGGCCGCCCGCCATGCGCCCATGCTTCCGAGCCCCGAGGCCATGCCGATCCCCACCGCCAGCACGGCCGCGATGGCGGCCACCAGATGCCACCGGGCCCGCAGGTCGCGCAGCGACCACCGCAGCCAGAAGCCGGCGCCCACGCTCACCACCGCAGATCGGCGATCTCCGACGGACCGCCCTCCGGCGGCCCGTCGGCGACCACGGCGCCGCTGGAGACCTCGATGACCCGGTCGGCGACGCGGGCGATCTCCCGGTTGTGGGTCACCACCAGCACGGCGGTCCCCGACGCATGGGTCTGCTCGTGGAGCAGCTCCAGGATCTGCACGCCGGTGCGGAAGTCCAGCTCGCCCGTCGGCTCGTCGGCGAGCAGCACCGGGTTGCCCATCGCCAGCGCGCGGGCGATCGCCACGCGCTGCTGCTCACCGCCCGAGAGCTCGTGCGGGAAGTGGTCCGCGCGATCCGCCAGCCCGACGCGCTCGAGCATGCGGGCGGTGCGCCCCGCGGGGTCCTCCCGGCCCGCGACGCGGGCCCCGAACGCCACGTTCTCGCGCGCCGTGAGCCCGGGGAACAGGTTGAAGGTCTGGAACACGAAGCTCACCCCGCTGCGCCGGAACCGCGCGAGCTCCGAACGGGACGCGGCGGTGATGTCGCGGCCGCCCACCACGATCCGGCCCCGGGTGGGCGAGTCGAGCGCGCCGATCAGGTTGAGCAGGGTGGTCTTCCCGCTGCCGGAGGGTCCGAGGACCACGACGAACTCGCCCTCGCCGATGGTGAGCGACACGTCCCTCAGGGCGGTCACCACCACCTCGCCCAGCCGGTACTCCCGGGCCACGCCGGTGAGCGCGATCACCGGTGACGGTGTGGAGGCGGTATCCATCGCCCATCACGCTAGGCCCCGTCCCCCCATGGGGTCACCGGGGCGCCGCCGGGGCGCGGTTGCGGCCGGCTACGGCTCGGGGACCGGGCCGGCCGAACCCCAGATGCCGTCGGGGACCACGGTGCCCGCCAACGCGTCCAGCAGGCGGCCGGGATCGTCGTCCACGCACAGCAGGGCGCGCTGGGACGGGTCGACGAACCCGGTGTCCACGAAGCCGTCGAGCATGGCCACGAACGGGCCCCAGAAGCCGGCCACGTCGAGCAGGCCGCACGGCTTGCGGTGGATGCCGAGCTGGGTCCAGGTCATGGCCTCCGCCAGCTCGTCCAGCGTCCCCAGGCCGCCCGGCAGCGCCACGAAGGCGTCCGAGAGCTCGCTCATCCGGGCCTTGCGCTCGTGCATGGAGCCCACGGTGTGCATCGCGGTGAGCCCGGGGTGCTGCAGCACGCCCACCACCTCACCGCCCGCGTCCAGCGCGCCCTGGGCGACCGCGCCCATCAGCCCGACCGAGGCACCGCCGTACACCAGGCCCATGCCGCGGCGGGCCAGCTCGGCCCCCAGCGCCTCCGCGGCGTCCCGGTAGCGCGGGTCGCGCCCGAAGCGCGACCCGCAGTACACCGCGACGCGCCTCAATACGGGCTCGCCGGAGCCGGCGGCTCCGGTGACGGCGGCGGGACCTCCGCGGTGGGCGGCTCCCCGGCCGGCGGCTCCTCGAGGGTCACCAGCGACTCGAGCATCATCCGGTTCGGGACCCGCACGATGCTGCCGTCGGCGGTCCGCACCGTGGTGGCGGGGCCGCGCATGGCCACGATCTCACCCTCCACCTCCCCCACCCGCACGCGCAGGCCGGGGCGCAGCGTGTCGCCCAGATAGCGGCCGGCGGCCAGCTGCCCCACCACGTGCCGGGTGCCGAGACCGATGGACAGCGCGATCGTGAGCGCCAGTCCCCCCACGACCGTGGTGGCGAGCATGACCAGGAACATCGTGGGGATGCCCACCTGGGCCGCCGCGATGATGGCCGCGATGGTGAGCACGCCCACCATGGCGATGATCCCCAGCGAGCTGCCCAGGTCCATCTGGCGGCTCAGGCGGTCCACCCGGTTGCGCACGGCGTTCCCGGCGATGAGGCCGGCCATCATGATCACCAGCGCGACCACCAGCCGCGGGATGAACAGGATGGCCTCGTTCATCGACTGCTCGAGCGCGGGCAGGCCCAGCACCGAGACCGCGATGAGGGCGATCACGAACAGGATGATCGCCCGCACCAGCCCCGAGACCAGCGAGGTGAGCGACCGGCCCAGGCCCGCGCGCTCCAGGGTCTCGCTGATGCCCCAGCGCTCGGCCATGCGGTCCAGTCCAGCGGCGCTCAGCGCAGTCCTGATGACCCGGCCGACGATGCGGGCGACGACGATGCCCACGATCAGGACGACCAGCGCCGCCGCGAGCCGCGGCACGAACGCGCCGACCTGCTCGAGCATGGTGTTCACGAGGCTCATGGGGGCGGGGATCATCGGGGGTCTCCTCCATTGCGGTTGCGGCGCAGGCCCAGCAGGGTCGCCGCGGCCTCGGCGAGCGCGCTCGAGAGCCCGCCGAGCGAGAACAGCGCCTCGCGGACACCCCGCTGCCAGCGGGCCGTCCGCACGACGCGGTCGGTGAGATCCTCGGCCTCCGGCACCGGGGCGCCGCGGACCTCCGCCAGGAGCTCCGCAAGCCGGCGCTCGGCCGGCGTGGGCTCGGGGTCAGGACCCGGAGGGTGTGCCACCCGGGATCTCCCAGTCGTAGGTGTTGGTGCGCAGCAGGTGCACGAGCTCGCCGCGGGCCCGGTGCAGGCGGCCCTTCACGCTCCCGAGCGGGGCGTCGGTGATGCGCGCGATGTCCTCGTACGGCATGCCCTCCAGATCACGCAGCACCAGCACCGCCCGGTGCTCGGGACGCAGCGACCGGATCTTCAGCGCCAGCCGGTCGCGGCGCTCGCTCTGCTCCAGGGTGCTCGCGGGCTGGGCGGCCTCGGGCAGGTCCACGGGGGTGTCGTCCTCCACCTCCACCGGGACCGGCCGGCGCCGCTCGAGCTCGTTGAGCGACAGGTTGTGGACGATGCGCAGCAGCCAGTTGCGGAACGGGGCGTCGCCCCGGTAGCTGCGCAGGTTGTGGAAGGCGCGCAGCAGCGCGTCCTGGGCGACGTCCTCGGCATCGTCACGTCCGACGATGCGCGTCGCGACACGCACGACGACGTCGCGATGGCGGGCGACCAGGGCCTCGAACGCGCCGAGATCACCCTCGGCGGCACGGCGGGCCAGGTCGGTGTCATCGCCGATGGCGGGGGCAACGGCGGTGGCGTTCAAGGTCGGGAGTTCCTTCCGGCGTAACTTCTGAGAACCGGCCCCTGTCAGGTGGTGCGAAGGGCGCGCGCCTCGGCGAGCGCACACGACGAGCACACACGACCGGAGCGTGGAATCGGCGGTTGCGACCGCGAACCTATCCGTCCAGGACGGACGGCGCGAGTGGGCGGCACATGCGGAGAGACCCCCGTGTCTCCGCACCCACTCGCGAAGTCGCGTCACCGGCTCCGGCCGGTGGCGCGGCCCGACCGGAGCCCCGGGGTCCTCTCCCCCCGTGGGCTCCGGCGAGGCCGACCGCGAGACGCCGGCTCCCCGCACCGGCGATTGCGGAACGGCCGGGGCCCCGGGTCACCCTCGCACCCGGGGCACCTTGCGGCCACGCGCCCGCGCGGTGGCGATCCCACCGCGCGGGCGCTACCGTGCCGGGCGATGAGCGAGGTCGCCTGCCCCTCCTGCGGCACCACCAGCCGCATCCGCCCGAACGCGCCGGGACGCCCGGTGTGCAAGCAGTGCCGGTCGCGGCTGCCGTGGGTCGTGGAGGCCGACGAGGCCACCTTCGCCGCCGAGGTCGCCGGTCCGCTGCCGGTGATCGTGGACTTCTGGGCCGGCTGGTGCGGGCCGTGCCGCGCGGTGGCGCCCGTGCTGGAGCAGGTGGCGACGCGCCACGCCGGCGACGTGAAGATCGTGAAGGTCGACGTGGACGCCAACCCGGGGCTCGCCCAGCGGTTCGGGGCGATGAGCATCCCCCTCATGGTGTTCATGCGGCAGGGTCAGGAGGCCGACCGCGTGGTGGGCGCCGTGCCCGGCGCGGTCCTGGAGCAGCACCTGCTCCCGCTGCTCGTCGGCTGACGATCCGTGCGGGTCTCGTTCGTCTGCCTCGGCAACATCTGCCGATCCCCCATGGCCGCCGCGGTGATGATCCATCGCGCCGCCGAGGCCGGCGTGTCGGTGGAGGTGGATTCGGCGGGCACCGCGGGCTACCACGTGGGTGAGCCCGCCGACCCGCGCACCGCGGCCGAGCTGCGCCGCCGCGGCGTGGCCCTCGACCATGCGGCGCGGCAGTTCCGCGCCGCCGATTTCGCGCGCTTCGACCTGGTGCTCGCCATGGACCACGCCAACGCCGCGTCCCTGCGGCGGCTGGCGCCCACCGACGAGGACGCCGGAAAGGTCCGGCTGCTGCGCGAGTTCGACCCCGCAGGCGACGGGCTGGAGGTACCCGACCCGTACTACGGCGGCGAGGACGGATTCCGGGAGGTCTTCGACATGGTCGACGCGGCGTGCCTGGGGCTGCTGGAGACGCTGCGCACGCCGTGATCGCGGGGGAGGTCGCGCGGGCGCTGGGCGCCGAGGTGGCCGCCTCACGGGCGGTCGCGGGCGGGGACGTGAACCGCGCCATGCGGGTCACGCTCGCCGACGGCCGCGAGCTGTTCGTCAAGCATCGCGACCCGGCGCCGCCGGGCATGTTCACCGCCGAGGCGGCGGGGCTCCGCTGGCTGGCCGCGGCGGGTGCGATCCGGATTCCCGAGGTCGTGGCGGCCGCCGACGGCTGGCTCGCCATGGAGTGGGTGGCGCGCGGCCACCCGGCGCGCGACCACGACGAGCGACTGGGCCGGGACCTGGCGGCGCTGCACCTGGCGGGGTCGCCGGTCTTCGGCCGCCCGGGCGGCGGCCCCGGGTTCATCGGTCCCATCGCGGTGCCCGACGACCCGCTGCCCGACTGGCCGGCGTTCCTGGGACGGCACCGGCTCATGCCGCTGGCCGAGGCCGCCCACGCGGCGGGCGCGCTCACCGCCGGCGACGTGCGCGATGTCGAATCCCTGTGCGCGCGGCTGCCGGAGCGGTGCGGCCCGCCCGAGCCCCCCGCGCGGCTGCACGGCGACCTGTGGGCCGGCAACGCCTTCCCTGACGCCGGCGGCGCGCCGGTGCTCGTGGACCCGGCCGCCCACGGCGGCCACCGGGAGGTGGACCTGGCGATGATGCGCCTGTTCGGCGGCTTCTCCGAGCGGGTGTTCACCGCGTACGCCGAGGTCCACCCGCTCGCGCCCGGCCACGCCGAGCGCGTTGGCCTGAACCAGCTGACCCCGCTGCTGGTGCACGCCGCGCTGTTCGGCGGGGGCTACGCCGGGTCCGTGCGCCGGATCCTGCGGGAGCTGGGCTGAACCCCCGCGGCGGGTCCGGACGGGATGCCGTCCGGGCCACCCACCATCGTTTGCGCCGCCCGTCCGAAAATCTGGCGTAACCTCCAGAACGCAGCGGCGGTCGTAATGGATGTGTGAAGTGCCTTCTCATCGGGCGAGTTCGGCCGATACACCCGGCGCCATGGTGAGTCCACCCCCGAGGAGTACCCCCGAGTGAACGTCACGGAGCGGACGATCGGCTCCCATGAACTGGTCATGTGGGTCACCGACGAGGCCAGCGGCCTGCGCGCCGCGGTCGCGGTGCACACCCCGCAGACCCCGGCGCTGGGCCAGCTGGTCCGGAGGTGCTGGACGCCCTGCGCCGATCCGAGCTGGCCACGCGCCGCGCCCGCCTGCTGGGCGTGCCCGTGGGCGGCGGGGCGGCGGTCCTGGTGGGCGGCGCGGACGGCGACGCCGTGTACGCGGCCTTCGGGGAGGTCCTGGAGCGGCTGCACGGCCGGCTGTGGGTGATGCCGGGCCCCGGCACCAGCCCGTCCGACCTCGAGCGCGCGGCCGCCGCGCACGGCTGCATCGCCGGCGCCGCGGCCGGCTCGGAGCTGCTTCCTCCGGAGGCCCGGGGCGCCGTTGCCGCGGCCCGCGCGGCGTGGTCGCACATGAGCGATGCCGCCAACCTCTCCGGGGTCCGGGTGGTGGTGCTGGGCGCCGGGCGCATCGGCGCCGGCGCCGCGCGCATGCTGGCCGGACAGGACGCGCGAGTGGTGATCGCCGATCCCGACCCGCGGCGCGCCGCCGCGCTGGCCGCCGAGGTGGACGGAATGACGATGGACGCCGACGCGGCCCTCGGCGCCCACTGCGACGTGTTGATGCCGTGCGCCGACGGGCTCGCCCTGCGTGCCGAGCAGGTCGAGGCGCTGCGCTGCGGGGTGGTCGCCGGGCCGGCCGACGGGCAGCTCGCCGATCCGGCCGTCGCCCAGACACTCGCCGCCTGCGGGATCGTGTGGGTCCCGGAGCTCCTCGCGGGGGCGGGCGGGCTGCTGTCCGCGGCGCGCGAGATGGGCCTGGGCGACCTGCGTGCCGACGCAGACGCCGACACCAACCGCATCGCCGGGGTGACCGCCGCCGTGCTGGGCGCCGCGCAGGACCTGGACACCGTGGCCGCGATGGACCGCGTCGCGACGCCCACACCGCCCACGCCCGCGCCGGACCGTCCGCTGACGGTGCGCGCGATACGCGCCGCCTGAGCGCGGCCGGGACGTGAACCGCAGGTTCACCCTCGTGCGCCACGGGCGCAGCGACTACAACCGGCTGGGGCTCGTGAACGGCGACCCCAGCGTCGCCGTGGCGCTCGACGCAGAGGGTGTCGCCCAGTGCCGGCGTCTGGCCGAGCGGCTCGCCGGCGAGGACTTCGACCTTGCGGTGCGCACCCGCTTCTCCCGCACCGGCGAGAGCCTGGCCATCGTTCTGGACAACCGCGACGTCCCGGTGGCCGTCTACCCGGAACTCGACGACGTCCACCTGGGGGTGTTCGAGAGCCGCCCGGTCGAGGAGTACCGGGCCTGGCGCCGCGCGCACGGTCCCGAGGTGAGCCCGCCCGGTGAGGGCGAGAGCCGCCTGGGAGCCCTGTACCGCTACGCCGCGGGGTTCGCCCGGATGCTCGACGAGGACGCGGTGCGCATCCTGGCGGTGCTGCACGACGTGCCCATCCGCTTCCTCGCGAACGCCCTGCAGGACGCCGATCCGCTGGACGGCCCGGTACGCGCCGTGGAGAACGCATCCGTGCTCGAGGTGGACGATGACGCCATGCGCCGCGGCGTCGGGGTGATGCGGGACCGCCTGGGCCTCTAGCCGACCCTCAGGCCGTGGCCGTCTGGGCCTCGGCCTCCTGCGCCGGCTCGGCCTCGCCCCGCGCGCGAAGGTCGAAGTAGAGATAGGTGAGGGTGATCGCCACCAGCGGCAGCACGGCGACGTACACCAGCGCCGCGATGAGGTTGACCAGGTCGAACGCGGCCCCGGTTGCCACCAGCGCCAGCGCACCCGCCAGCGGACCGGTGAGCAGGCCGGCGCCGGCCACGATCACCACCAGCACCGCGGTGCGCCACCACGCGCCGGTCACCAGCGCGTTGCTGCGACGCAGCGGCCCCGGCTCGGGGCGGTGCTCCACGCCCACGACCACCGACATGAGCGACCACCGCACGATCAGGAACAGCGCCACCGGCACCAGCACCAGGCTCAGGTTGAGCAGGACCCCGGCCGTGACGGCCACCACCAGCGAGCCCAGCAGCAGGCGCAGATCGGGGGCGACCGACCGGTAGGCCGTCATCGCCCCGGTCTGGGCATCGGCGGCGACATCCAGCACCAGGCGGGCCGTCGCGGCCTGCACCACGCCGAACCCCAGCAACGTCACCACCAGCCCCAGCCCCAACGCGAGGGTGTTCACGAACGCGTTCCGAACCCCGGCCTCATCCACCAGCGGCGCCAGCGTGGACGCGCGGAACACCACCGCCTGGATCGCCGTGGTGAGGATCCCGACCGGGATGAACAGCAGCCCCACCGTCAGGAAGGCGCGCGGCCGCAGGCGGTACATGCGCCAGGACGCAACGAGGATGGCGCCCAGCGGGCGGGCGCGCTCCAGCGGGAGCGGGTCGCGGGGCCGCCAGGCGGTGCGTGAGAAGCCCCACAGCAGCAGCAGTGCGACGCCTGCCAGCACCGCGAGGGAGATCGTGGTGTGGGTCTGGACCCGGCGCAGCAGCTTCGATCCGCCGCCCACGGCGACGCAGAAGAAGTCGGTGGCGGCGATGCCGAGCGCCCCGCCGGAGGGCACGGTGAAGCTCGTCTCGCGCCAGCTGCGCTCCGACCAGACTGGGTCTTGGTTGACGGCCCGGTGGGCGCCTCGTACAGCTTGCCCTGCTTCTCGCCCCACCTGCCGCGGTAGGCCAGCCACGGGTACCGCTCGCGCGCCTCGGCCGGGTCCCCGGGGATCACGCGCAGCGCCGTGGTGAGCTCGCGGGCGTCCCCGTTGGCCTTGTCGCATCCCACGCCCTCGGCGGTGCTGCGCATGAGGTACAGGTGCGGCCCGAGGTAGTTCGCGTGGGAGCCCTCGCCCGGGTAGACGACCGGATGCGTCCCGTCGACGATCTCGATCTCGTCGCCGCCCCAGTCCGCGCGCTCGGCGCTGGAGTGCTGGCTGTACCCCACCTCGGTGGGCCCGCGGGCGAGCGCCTGCTCCGGGGTGTCCGCGTCGAAGTTGAGCTGGATCATCTCCCAGTCGGACTCGTGGGTGTTGTTCCAGTCGTTGAACACGTAGAAGAACCAGTACTGCAGGGCGAGCTTGCCGGGACGGCCGGGCTCGGTCACGACGTGCGCGTAGACGGTGGGCGGTCCCTCCGCCGCCATCCGCGCCTGCCAGCGTTCGTAGACGCAGCCGGGAGCCAGGACGTCGCCGGGGAAGTCCAGGTGGTAGCCGTCGAGGCCCCGGGCGAGGTCTTCGGCGGTGGGGCCGATCTTCGCGATGTTCGTGCGATCCCACGGCCCGCGCAGGGCCACCTCGGGGCTGTCCAGGATGCGGTCGACGTCGATCGGCTCGTAGGCCTCACCCGGGCCGCACGCCTCGGGCTGGTCCTGCACGCGCAGCACCGGTGCGTACGTCCGCGCCAGCTCGGCCTCGGCGGCGGTCTGGGCACCGGCGACCGCGCACCATGCCGACAGGACGAGCAGCGCGAGGGCGAGCCAGGTGCCGGACCGCGGGCCGATGGACATCACGCGGCCACGCTATCCCAGGAGGCGGCGCCAATTCACGTTTGACCGATCGTCCAGTGTCACCGCGGTGTGCGATTGACCTACGATTCCCGGGCCGGTCGCGGACGGGCCGGCCAGACTGCCCCCGATTGAGAGCCCCCATGGCCACCGGCCTGGCGATCGTGATCCTCGTGTTCGGCGCCGTGCTGGGCATCGCCCAGGTCGCGCTGGCCCGCGCGCGTTCGGGCGCGCCGGCGGCGTTCTGGCTGGGCGTGGTGGGCGGGCTCACCGCGCTGTGGTGCACCGCGTACGCCCTGGAGGTGTCGGCCGACGGCATCGAGACGGTGATGCTGCTGGCCCGGATCCAGTGGGCGGGCGTGGCGTTCATCCCCCTGGCCATGCTCATGTGCGCCATCACCTTCCGCGGTGACCGCCTGCGGCACCGCGAGCTGGCGGCCCTCGCGATACCCGGGGTGATCGCCTTCACCCTGGCGTGGACCAACGACGCCCACCACCTGCTGTGGGCGTCCGTCGACCGCCCGGCCGGCTCGCGGACCTACGTCTTCGAGCCCGGCTCGCTGTACGTGGTGTTCGTGGCGTACGCCTACCTGCTGCTGGCGGTGGGCACGGCGATGGTGGTGTCGGCGATCCGCGCCGTTCCGGGCCGTAACCGGGCGCTGATGCCCCTGCTGCTCACGGCGATCGGCCTCCCCTGGATCGCCAACCTCGCGTTCCATCTGGGCATCCGTCCCGCGGACGTGGACTTCACGCCGGTGGCGCTCTCGCTCACCGGGATGCTGCTCACCTACGCCATCCTGCGTCTCCGGATCCTCGATGTGTTCCGCGGGCTGGTGCCTGCCGGACGGGACGCCACCGTGCGGCTCATGGCCGACGGCGTCGTGGTGGTGGACCGGCACGGCAACGTCGCCGACGCGAACCCCGCGGCCTGCGCCCTGGCCGGCCGCGCGCCGCAGGAGGTGCTCGGCACGCCCGCGGCCGACGCCTTCCCGGACTGGCCGGGCGAGGTGCTCGCCGGCACCGTGGACGAGCCGGCGGTGGTCACCGCCTCCACGCTCGCGGGCCGGAGCCTGGAGATCACGGTGAGCCGCCTGCACGCCCGCGGCGGCGCCGCGACCGGGCGCATCGTGGTGGTGCGGGACATCACCGACCGGGTGCGGGCCGAGCATGCGCTCCAGGCGAGCGAGCGCCGGTACCGCGAGCTGGTGGAGAACGCCAGCGACGTGGTGTTCGCCGCGGAGGCGACCGGGCGCGTGGTGGCACTCAACCGCGCCGGGCGGGTGCTGCTGGGAGTGGACGGCGCGCGCCTGACCGCCGGCGAGATCCTGGGTGGCGGGCCCGGCGCGGCCGTCCCGGAGGTGCTCATGGACCGCCTGGTGCGGCACGGGCGGGCCACGATCGACGTCGAGGTCGCTGCCGCCGACGGGCGGCGCGTGGCGCTGGAGGTGAGCGCACGGCTCATCGGCACCGCGGGGAACCGCATCATCGAGGGCATCGCGCGGGACGTAACCGAGCGCCGGTCCTGGGAGGAGCGACTCACCTGGCGGGCCCTGCACGACCCGCTCACCGAGCTGCCGAACCGCACGCTGGTGCGCGACCGGCTGGAGCACAGCCTGCGCGCGGCCGCCCGCGATGGCCAGCCGATGGCCCTGCTGCTGATCGACCTGGACCACTTCAAGGACGTCAACGACACCCTCGGCCACTCCGTGGGCGACCGGGTGCTCGCCGTCATCGGCGAGCGCCTGCGCCCGCACCTGCGCGATGCCGACACGCTGGGACGGCTGGGCGGGGACGAGTTCGCGGCCGTGCTGCCCGGCGCCGGCGAGGAGGTGGCGCGCGTGGTCGCCCAACGGCTGCTCGCCGCCCTGGAGCAGCCGCACTGCATCGGGGAGCATTCCTTCGCGCTCGGCGCCAGCGTGGGGCTGGCGATGGCCGGCGGCGACGTGGACGCCGACGAGCTGCTGCGCCGCGCCGACGCCGCCATGTACCGCGCCAAGGTGTCCCGCCGGAGCGTGGTGGCCTGGTCGCCGCGCATCGATGACGGTCCGGCCGGCCGCCTGGGCGCGCTCGACCAGCTCCGGCACGCCGTGGCGCACGACGAGCTGGAGCTGCACTACCAGCCGCAGGTGCGGCTGCGCGACGGCGCCCTGTCGGCCGTCGAGGCGCTGGTGCGCTGGCGGCACCCCGAGCGCGGGATGCTGCGCCCCGACGACTTCGTCCCGCTGGCCGAGCAGCTGGGCGTGATCGGTGAGATGAGCCGCTGGGTGATCCGCCGGGCGCTGGCCGACTGCGCGTCGTGGCGGCGCGCCGGACGGGATCTGCGCGTGGCGGTCAACCTCTCCCCGGTCCTGCTCGACGGCGGCGACGACCTCGCCGACGCCATCCGCGACGCGCTGGAGGCGGCGTCCGCAGACCCGTCGTGGCTCAAGGTGGAGCTCACCGAGAGCGCCGTGGTGGCCGATCTGGAGCGTGGCGGGCGGATGCTCGGCGAGATCGCCGCGCTGGGGGTGAGCGTGGCCATCGACGACTTCGGCGTGGGCTACTCCTCCCTGGCCCACCTGCGCCGCCTGCCGGTGTCGGAGCTCAAGGTGGATCGCCTGTTCGTGCGCGAGATGGGCGCCGACGGCGGGGACGCCACCATCGTGCGCTCGGTCGTCGCGCTGGGCCACGACCTGGGGCTGGAGATCGTCGCCGAGGGCATCGAGGACGTGGCCACCTGGCAGATGCTGGAGCGGATGGGCTGCGACCTGGGCCAGGGCTTCCACGTGAGCCCTCCCCTGCCGCCCGACGACCTGCTGCGGTGGATGGGCGAGCGCGACGCGCTCATCGCCCACGCATGACCGGCTCCCGGGCGAGCGCGCGCGGCGCGTGCAGCAGCCAGATGCCGCTCAGCAGCTCCTCCAGGTCTCCCGGCCGGGCGTCCGCCAGGCGCACCAGCACCGCGGGGTAGCCGTCGAAGTGCGGCGTGGTGAAGCACAGCTCCGGGAACTCCGCCAGATGGGCGTCCTTCACCGTGAGGTCGCGGGTGTGGACGGCCAGCACGGGGCCCGCCGGCGCGGCATCGCCCAGGAACGCCAGGTCAGCCCGGCGCAGGGGCCGCTCCCATGCGAAGCGGCGGCGGCCGACGGTCCAGCCCAGGTGCCCCTGCCCGGAGCGTTCCTCACCGGTTCCGGGCAGGCCGGCACAGATGCGGCGCACGTCGTCCCAGTCGGCCATCGCGCGCGAGCCTCCCACGCCGCGCGACGTGGGGCCACCGTCATCGCGATCGGGATGTGCCTCGCGGCCATCCCATCGCAGGCGGCCGGCTCGGACGCCGCGCTGGTCGCCCTCGCCGACCGCGACGCACCGGCGGTGCTCGCCGAGATCGGGGGCGCCATGCCGGGCGACCCGCCCGGCACCCAGCGAGCCTACGACCGGGCCCGGGACCTCATGATCGCCCTGGACGAGGTGCGTCCCACCGCCGGATGCCGGCGCCTGGCCGGCGCGGCGCGTCGGTTCGCGCTGGCGGCGGTGCGGGTGCCGGAGGCCGTCGACCGACTCGTCCCGGCCCGGCCGGCGCGCGCCCGTGCGGCCGCCGCCCACCGTGCCCTGCGATCCGCCCGCGGCGGATGCGTCCCCGCCGGCGCCGGGCCCGCGGCGGCCCCTCCCCGCGGGCTGTCCCCCGGGCCCGGCGAGGCGTTCTTCGGCACGGTGGTGGCCGACACCCCCGCGGGATCAGAGGAGGCCGAGGTCCTGCTGGACGGCCGCGTCGTGAGCCGGGTGGCGGTGCGGCGTGGCCGGGCGCGCGCCACGGTGACCGGGGCCCCGGGACGTCACGAGCTGCGCGTGCGCTTCCTCGCCCGGGGCATCCCGCTCGGGACCACGGTGGCCGCGGGTGTCCGGCTGCTGCCGGCGGCCTCCGCGGTGGCCCGCCGCCCGACACGCCCCGATGCGGTCGCGGCGGCACGGCTGGGCGCGATCGGGCGGTCGGCCGGGCCCGCTCTTGGCCTCTGGGTGCAGGACCTCTCGGCCGGCACCGCCGCGGGATGGAACTCGCGGACCCGCTTCCCGGCGGCGTCGACCGTCAAGCTCGCGCTGATGGTGGGCGCGCTCGCCCGTGACCCGGCCACCCCCGCCGCGGGTCCGCTGGGGTACGAGGTGGCCCAGGTGGGCGGATGGTCGAGCAACCTCGCCGCGAACCGGCTCCTGGTGGCGCTGGGCGGATCGGAGGCCGGAGGCGCGGCGGTCGCCCAGCGCGTGCTCGCCCGTCTGGGGGCGGTGGACTCGACGTACCCCGGCGGCTACATCGTGGGCACCGGGATCGCCGGCCTCCCGCCGGATCCGGCGCGCAGGAGCGTCCCCACGGTGTCCCGGCGCGTGACGACCGCCGCCGACCTGGCGCGCATCCTGTTCCTGGTCCATGCCGCGGCGACCGGCGACCGGGCGGCGCGGGCGGCCACCGGGCTCAGCACCCGCGCCGCCCGGGTGCTGATCGCCGCCCTGCTGGCCTCCGAGCAGCGCGGCGACAACCTGAGCCTGCTGGCCCCCGGGGTCCCGCCCGGAACCCCCATCGCCCAGAAGAACGGCTGGATCCGTGCGGCGCGCCACGGGGCGGCGATCATCTACACCCCGTCGGGGCCCCGCATCGCGGTGATGCTGAGCCACTCCGACGCCGGCATGTCCCTGCCCGCCGCCCGCGCGCTGGGCGCGCGCGTCGCGGCGGTCGCCGCGCGCTGACCCGGCGCCTCAGGCCCGAGGCGAGATTCCGGCGACGGTGGCCTCCACGATGCGCCGCGGGGCGTTGGTGAGCCACGGGAACAGGAACGCCCGGCCCGGCATGCGCACGTGACGCGTCCCGCGCTCCACCGCGCGGACGGTCTTGGCGGCCAGCGTAGAAGCGGCGGAAGCATGCCGCGGTGGGCGGGTAGGACAGCACCGAGTCCTTCATGTCGGTGGGGGCCACCAGGCCCGACTCCACCAGGGTGATGCCCACCGGAAGGCCCTTCAGCTCCATCCGGATCCCGGCGGTCATGTGGCTCACGAACGCCTTGGTCCCGGCGTACACGGCCATGCCGGGGAACACGCCCGACCCGGCGAGGGAGGACATCTGCACGATGTGGCCGCGGCCACGCTCCACCATGCCGGGCAGCACCTGCCGGCTCAGGTCGGCCACCGTGATGGCGTTCAGGCGGATGACCCGCTCCAGCTCCTCGCCGGACAGCTCCGTGAACGCCCCGGTCACGTCGATGCCGGCGTTGTTGACCAGCACGTCCACCGGGCCGTGCTCGGCCTCGACGCGGGCGATGAAGCCGTCCACCACCGCGGGATCCGCGAGGTCCGCCTGGACCACCGCGCCGCCGGTGCGGGCCGCCACCTCCTGCAGGCCGGGCAGGCTGCGAGCGGCCAGCGTGAGCCGGGCGCCGCGGGCCGCGAAGGCATCGGCGAGGGCCGCGCCGATGCCCCGGGACGCGCCGGTGATGACGACGTGGGCGTCCTTCAGATCCATGGTGACCTCGGATGTCGGGGGGTGATCGAGCGGCGGCGCGTACATCGTACGCAAGTGCGGAAGGGGGTGCCGCCGCGAACCGGCCGGCGACGCACGGTCACCGGCCGGGGGGCAGGCGGCGGGCGATGCCCTCGACCACGATGTCGAGCATCGACGCGAAGAGGGCATCGCCGTCCTCGCCGAGCCGTCCCACCAGCCCGGCGAGCAGCGGGAACCCGGCGCCGGCGAGCGCGTCGGCGGCACCGGGGGGCGCCGGGCGGTTGGCCTCCGCCTGCTGGTGGCAGAAGCCCACGATCGTCGCCAGGGCGACCCGCAGGTGGAACCGGGCGTCCTCCGGCGTCGCGCCCGTCTCCTGCAGCAGGCGCAGGCCGTGCTCGGCCGTGCCCCGCTGCGCGCGGTAGGACGGCAGCGGGCGCGCCGCCAGCATCGGGACCGCGTTCGGGTGGGCGCGCACCATGTCGCGGTAGGCGATGCCCCAGGCACGCATCATCTCGTCCCAGGTCATGCCGGGGGGGAACGGGCCGATGGCGCCCGTCAGGAGCGCCACGATGCCGTCCTCCAGGTCCTCCCGGGACTCCACGTGCCGGTAGAGCGACATCACCGGCGACCCCAGCTCGGCGGCGACCACCCGCATCGACAGGGCGGCGGCGCCCTGCGCATCGACGATGCGCAGCGCCGTCTCGACGATCGCCTCGCGGCTCAGACGGGCCCTACCGGTGGAATCGTCCCCGACCACACGTGCACCGTACGGCCTTCGGGCCCGTCCGGGGAGGGACCGGTCACCCCCGGCGGAGGATCTCACCGATCCGCAGGGCGATCCGGGCCAGGCGGGTGATGCTCCCGGGCGCCGCGTCGCGCTCCCGCGTGACCGGCGTGGACTCGTACTCGAAGAACGCCGGTGCGTCGTCCCACCGCGAGACCACCGTGCCGTCCTTCAGGAGCTCGCCGGCGGTGCGGGCCTCGATCTCCACCAGCGCACTGTCGCCGTCGCGGGTGAACAGCAGGGGCAGGGCGCGCCGGGCGGTGAACCGCACGCGCGCCTCCCAGCCGCCGCTGAGGGCGGCGCGCATGGTGAGGCGGCTCGGGTACACGTGCCCGTCCACATCCGACCACGCGCTCCGGCGGATCTGCACGTCCCGCGCGCGGGCCGAGGCGAGCCGCCCGGAGGCGTCCGAGAGCACCGACACCCCGTCCCGCAGCGCGGGATCGATGGGCCGCACGATCCCGGTGACCAGGCTCCGCCCGCCGGGGAGCCGTGCGAGGGGTCGGCCAGATCGAAGTCGCCGAAGTTGTGGTCGTGGTAGCCCAGCGCGTTGCGGAGCCGGTACGTGCGGCCACCCGCGCGGACCGTCCCGCTCACGCGCGACGACGGTTGGGCCACCGTCCACGAGATGTCCTGGTCACCGGGCAGCGTCAGCGGGCCGGCCAGGAACCCCTGCGTGGTCGCCCTGAAGGTGAGGTCGAGCCGGACCGGGCCCGGCGACGGCCCGGAGAACACCAGGCCGGGGTCCATCCCGATGCGCACCCGGATCACGCCGGGCGCGGCCTCCCACAGCCGGTCACCGCCCAGCCGGACGTCCGCGCGCGTCGTGGACGGCGAGGTGGTGATGAGCCGCGGCGCCCCGATCGTGGTGGCGGTGCCGCCGCCCGGCGGGTACAGGAAGACGACCGCGGCGGGTGGCATGCCCGGGAACCGCGTGCCGAGGGCCGCCGCGATCGAGAGCCCCGACGCCGGGTCGACGGCGCTCACGAACCACCACTCGGTGCGGTTCTCCGGCCCGTCGTGCGCGGCGTTGTCGCGCGGGGTGGCGGTGCGCAGCTCCGCCGCGGATGCCGCCGGGGCCAGCGCGAGCACGGCGGCGAGCACGGCGGCGGTGAGGCGGGCGGCGATCACCCGGTCACCGTAGCGCCGTGCCCCGGGAGCACCAGACGGACCCGGCCCGGGTCAGTTCCCCCGCATGCGCCGGGCCAGCTTGCGCATCTCGGCAGCCAGCAGCACCACCGCCGCCAGGGCGATGCACACGGCCCAGTCCCGCGCCGACAGGGGCGTGGTCGAGAACGCGTCGTTCAGGACGGGCGCGTGGACGACGGCGACCTGCAGCGCGACCGACAGCCCGATCGCCCCGAGCAGGAGCCGGTTCTCGAGGATCCGCGGCACTGCGCTCGCCCGGTCGGACCGGGCGTTGAAGCAGTTGAACAACTGGGCGAGCACCAGGGTCGTGAACGCCATCGTCCGGCCGTGGTCGACGTCACCGGAGCCGCCGAGCATGCCGCCGGCCAGCCCGAGGTCCAGCGCCGCGAGCGAGACGACGGCCGTGACGATGCCCACCCAGAGGATCCCGACCCACATGTGACGGTCGATCACCCGCTCCGAGGCACGTCGCGGCGGGCGGCGCATCACGTCCGGCGACGGCCGGTCGACGCCCAGGGCGAGGGCGGGCGCGGTGTCGGTGAGCAGGTTCACCCACAGGATCTGCGTTGCCAGCAGCGGCACGGCCAGCACGTCGCCGGAGCCGTCCAGGCCCAGCGTCCCGGCGAGCAGGACACCGAGGAACATGGTGAGCACCTCACCGATGTTGGACGACAGCAGGAACCGCAGGAAGGTGCGGATGTTCTCGAGGATCGCCCGCCCCTCCCGGACCGCCCGCACGATGGTCGCGAAGTTGTCGTCGGCGAGCACCATGTCGGCCGCCTCCTTGGCCACGTCCGTGCCGCCACGTCCCATCGCGACGCCGATGTCCGCCGCACGCAGCGCCGGCGCGTCGTTCACGCCATCGCCGGTCATGGCCACCACCGCCCCGTTCGCGCGCAGCGCCCCCACCACGCGCAGCTTGTCCTCCGGGGACACGCGGGCGCACACCCGCGCGTCGCGCATCGCGTGCTGGAGTCCGGCGTCATCGAGGGCCGTGATCCGCGGGCCGGTGAGCACGACGGACCGCTCGCCGGCGATGCCGAGTTCGGTGGCGATGCGCCCTGCGGTGGCGGGATGGTCACCGGTGATCATCACCACCCGGATGCCGGCGGCGGTCGCCTCCGCGACGGCCGCGCGGGCCTCCGGGCGCGGGGGGTCGATGATGCCCACGACCCCCAGATGCACCAGGTCGTGTTCGGCCGAGGGGTCCGCGGCGCCCGAGTGGCCGGACCGATACGCCACCGCCAGGGTCCGCAGCGCCCGGTCGGCCAGCCGCTCAACGCCCTCCAGGATCTCGGCCCGGCGTTCGTGGGTGAGCGCCCGCTCGGCGCCGGCGACGAGTTCGGCGGTGCACCGGGCCAACAGGACGTCCGGCGCGCCCTTGGTGACCATGGTGACTCCCCCACGGTCCGCGTCGGTCTGCAATGTGGACATGAGCTTGCGCTCGGAGGTGAACGGCACCTCCCCCACCCGCGCGAAGCGCGCCGCACGGGCCCGCGACAGCCCCGGCACCTTGGCCTCCGCCACCAGGAACGCCGCCTCGGTGGGATCACCACTGATCGTCCACTCGCCGTCCTCCTCGCGCAGGGCGGCATCGTTGGCCAGGCTGCCGGCGCCCAGCAGCGCGCGCACCTCATCCAGCAGCACGCCCTCCGGGACGGCCTCCCCACCGGAGCGGATGCCGCCCTCTGGCCGGTAGCCCGTGCCGGTGACCTGCGCCTCACCGGACGCGGTGCGCACCACGGTGATGGTCATCTCGTTGCGGGTCAGCGTGCCGGTCTTGTCGGTGCAGATCACCGACGCCGAGCCGAGCGTCTCCACCGAGGCGAGGCGCCGCACGATCGCCCGGTGCCGGGCCATGCGCTGCACGCCCAGCGCGAGGACCACCGACAGCACGGCGGGGAGCCCCTCCGGCACCGCCGCGACGGCGAGCGACACCCCCACCAGCAGGATGGCCACCAGGTCGGCCGCCGTGCGGATCTCGGAGGTCATCGCGATGGCGGCCACCACGACCACCGTGATCACCAGGACCGCCACACCCAGGGCGCGGCCGATGCGGGCAACCTCGCGTTGCAGGGGGGTGTCACGCTCGGGCGTCCGGCCCAGCAGTCCCGCGATGGCTCCGACCTCCGTGGCCATGCCCGTGGCGGTCACCACCGCGCGGCCGCGGCCGCGCGTGACCGCGGTGCCCGCGAACACCATGTTCGTCCGGTCCCCCACCGGCGTCGCCGGCTCGCACGCGGCGCCCGCGTCCTTGAGCACCGGCTCGCTCTCCCCGGTGAGGGCTGCCTCGGCGACGGTGAGCGACGCGGCCTGCACCAGCCGGGCATCGGCCGCCACCGCGTCGCCCTCGGCGAGCACCAGCACGTCCCCGGGCACGACCGCCACCGCCGGGATGCGCTCCGGCCGCCCGTCGCGCAGGATGGTCGCCTCGGCGGCCGCCATGCGGCCCAGCGCGGCGACCGCGCGTTCGGCCTTCGCCTCCTGGAGGAATCCCAGCGCGGCGTTCAGGACCACGATGACGGTGATCACCACTGCGTCGAACGGGATCCCCTCCGCGCCATCGGCCGCCCATGCCGCGAGCGACACCGCCACCGCGGCGATGAGCAGGTACACCAGCGGGTCGGCGAACTGGGCCGCCAGACGGCGCCACGCCGGGACCGGCGGGGTGGCGTCCAGCGTGTTCGGGCCCAGGCTCGTGAGGCGTTCGGCCGCCTCATGGCCGTCCAGGCCACGGCCGGGATCGGTGCCGAGCAGCGACGCCGCCTCGGCGGCGTCGAGCGCCCACGGCGGGAGCGCGTCGGACCGATCGGAGGGCATCGGGACGACCCTACTCGCGCGGCCTCCTCGGCCCGCGGCGGCGGGGCGGCGCGGGCCGCCCCGCCCTGGCGACTACGAGATCAGGGACTTGATCTGGGTGGGGCGGATCCGCACCAGCAGGCGCACCTCGCCCGGCGCGGCGAACGGGTACTCGTCCTGGCCCAGGTACTTCTTGGCCATCGCGTTGATGTGGTCCCACGCGCCGTCGGTGGTGACCTCGACGACCTCGCCGCGGATGTAGACCTGCTCGTACGGGTTCTCCGGGTTCACCACGGAGACCGCGACCTTCGGGTCGCGCTTGACGTCGTCCGCCTTGGCACGCCCCTCGGCGGTGTTGATCAGGACGTCGTCGCCGTCCAGGTCGGCCCACACGGCCGACACGTTGGGGCCGCCGTCGGCACCGACGGTCGCGAGGTGGACGATGTTCGGCGCGGTGAAGAACGCGCGCTCCTGCTCACTGAAACTCGCCATGGGGGCCTCCTCGGGGCGTTGGTCCTGGTCGTCAGGAGCCTACGTCCGTGGAACGGGCGTCGCCCCGGACTGACACCACGGTTGCGCCGGCGATCAGCACGGTGGCGAGCACGAAGGTGGCGCGCATGCCGGCGGCCACGTCGTGGGGCGCTGCATCCGAGACGGCCACCGCACCGGAGAAGCGCGCGAAGACGGTCCCCATGACCGCGGCCCCCGTGATGAGCCCGAGGTTGCGGGAGAGGTTGAGCATTCCCGAGGTGGCGCCGCGGCGTTCTGCGTCCGAGCCGGCCATCACCGCCGTGTTGTTCGCGGTCTGGAACAACGCATAGCCGAGGGTGACGAGCAGGATCGGCCCCAGGTAGCCGGGAACGCCGAATGCCGGGGGGATCAGGCTCAGCAGGAGCGTTCCGGCGGCCATCCCCACCAGCCCGGCACGGGTGACCCGTGGCGCACCGAGGCGGTCCGCGATGCGTCCGGCGGGCACCCCCGACAGCGCGACGAGGGCGGGCCCGGCGGACATCACCAGCCCCACCTGCGCCGGGCCGAGGCCGAGTGCGCGGGACAGGTGGAACGGACCCACCACGAGCGTGGCCATCATCACCGTGGAGACCACCGCGCTGGTGACCAGGCCCGGCCCGAGCACCGGGTCGCGCAACACCGCTCCGCTGATCAGCGGAGCCTCGGCGCGGCGTTCGGTGCGGACCAGGAGCACCGCCCCCGCGATCCCGGCGACGATCAGCACGGTGGTGACGCGTGCGCTCGGGCTCGTCATGGCGAGCGCGTACGCGCCCAGCGTCAGGATGAGGAGATGCGTGCCGGCGAGGTCGAATCGCGGCCGGCGTCCCCCATCCAGCGGGCGGTCCGCGGGAAGATGCCGGTGCGCCAGGCCCAGCGCGAGGAGCCCCAGCGGGACGTTCAGGAGGAAGATGGCGCGCCAGTCGAAGGCCGCGATCAGCAGGCCTCCCAACGAGGGCCCCAGTGCCGTGCCGACCGCCGAGGCGCTGCCGAGGAGCCCCATGGCCCGTCCGGTCCGCCCCTCCGGGACCGTGTCGGCGACGAAGGCCAGACTCAGCGCCATCATCGCCGCGGCCCCGGCGCCCTGCAGGCCCCGGGCGACGATCAGCATCCAGAGCTCCGGCGCGGCGGCACCGACCGCCGACGAACACGTGAAGGTTCCGACGCCGGCCAGCAGCAGCCTGCGGCGGCCCATCAGGTCACCGAGCCGGCCGGCGCTCACGACGAGGGTCGTCACGACGAGCAGGTAGGCGAGGACGACCCACCGGACCTGCCCGAACGAGGCTCCGAACGTGACCTCCAGCGTCGGCAGCGCCACGTTGGCGACGCTCGTTCCGAGCGACGAGAGGAGCATCACCAGCGAGAGCCCGGCGAGCGCCCAAGCCGGTGCGCCGGACGAGGCCGGGATCGGGCCTCCGGGGATCGGATGGGCGGTTCGTCGCATGCCGTCGACGCTAGGCCGTCGGCGTGTAGTGGCGGAAGACGCACAGGTTGCACATGGTCGTTGCGCCTGACGCCATGCCCATGGCAGGCTCGCCCCATGCAGCGGCCCGACCTCAACCTGCTGGTCACGCTTGACGTCGTGCTCGCCGAGGGCAGCGTGACGCGCGCCGCCCGGCGGCTGGGCCTCAGCCCATCGGCGATGAGCCGGTCACTGGCACGGTTGCGCGAGACGACCGGCGATCCGCTGCTCGTGCGGGCCGGACGCGGCCTGGTCCCGACGCCGCGGGCGCTGGAGCTGCGCGAGGTCGTCGGCCGGCTGGTCCAGGATGCGGAGGCCGTGCTCCGCCCCGCCGAGGCACCGGACCTCACCCGGCTGGAGCGAACCTTCACGCTGCGGACCAGCGAGGGCTTCGTGGAGAACTTCGGCCCGGAGCTGATCCGCCGCGTCGGCGTCGAGGCGCCGCATGTGCGGCTGCGGTTCGTGCAGAAGCCGGACAAGGACGCCGTCCCCTTGCGTGAGGGGAGCGTCGACCTGGAGACCGGCGTCGTGGAGCCGACGACCGGGCCGGAGCTGCGTGCCCGTGCGCTCTTCCGCGATCGCATCGTGGGCGTCGTCCGCGCGGCGCACCCGCTCGCCGGCGGCAGGATCACACGCGCCCGCTATCTGGCGAGCCGCCACGTGGCCGTCACCCGCGAGGGGACCCGTCAGTGGCCCGTCGATGACGCGCTCGATCAGCTCGGACTCGAGCGGCGGGTGGTGACCGTCGTCGCGGGCTTCGCCACCGCGGTCGGCCTGGCCAGGGCCTCCGATCTGGTCGCAAGCGTCCCCGAACGCCACACGGCGAACCTGCGCGAGGGGATGCACACCTTCCCGCTTCCCATGACCACCCCCGAGTTCGCGGTGTCGCTGCTCTGGCACCCGCGCCTCGACGCCGATCCCGCGCACCGCTGGCTGCGCGGCGTGGTCCGCGCCGCCTGCGACGCGGGCTGATCGGGGACGCGCGAACGCGCACCCTGGGATCCGTCCCGGGATGCGCGCCGGCGCTCTCCTCAGGTGCTCACATCGCAGGCTGCATCCCGGCAACCGCGCCCTCGGCGTCACCGGCGCCCGGTGACATCCGGAGGCCCCGGACCGTGAGGTAGACACCGAGGAAGAGCTCCCAGACGAACTCGGGGGCCGTCGCGACCGACTGCACCACGCCGCCCGCCTCGACCGCGCCGAAGAGCACGGCGATGCCGGACGCCACGAGCACGGGTCCTCCGATGATTCCCAGCAGCGCCATCCGCCGCGGCACCAGGCCCGAGCGGTACAGCAGGTAGCCGAGGATCAGGCCGTTCCCGATGCCGACCGTTATCCCGGGACCCAGGAGGAACGTCCAATCCTTGAGCGCGGCGAGCGACACCGCCATCGACGCCGCGCCCGCGTCGTCGCTCCGCAGTGAGACGATCCCGAGGACGAAGAGGATCCCGGCCCCGATGAAGGTGGACTCGACGATCCGGGCGGCGAGGAAGCCGAACGAGAGAACCGGCCGGGTCCGGCGGAAGAGCGGGATCAGCACCACGGCCGTCCCGATGTTGGCGGCGATCAGGGCCAGCTCGAGCACGACGCCGAGGATGATCCGGCCGTCCTGGCCGGCCCCGGCGATGTACCCCGCCGGATCATCGAGCACCGGTTGGAACAGCGCCAGCGCCGTGATCGACGTGACGTAGGTGATCAGAAAGAGCACTCCACAGGCGAGCGAGAGCCTGCGGACGAGCGTGCGGTGTTCGGACTCCATCGCAACCTCCATCCCCTCGTGTTCGCAGATGGGCCGCACCGTGCCGTTCAGGTTCGATGCGGCATCCGCGACGAGCGTAGGTCGCGCATGAGAACTTGCACCAGACGCACGCTCCGCAAGGATTCATTGCGCGGAACGCCATGTCATGGC
Organism: Actinobacteria bacterium Ga0077560; assembly: GCA_001464275.1. Taxonomy (GTDB): domain Bacteria; phylum Actinomycetota; class Thermoleophilia; order Miltoncostaeales; family Miltoncostaeaceae. The sequence goes on from LNFL01000105.1 coordinate 28,763, forward strand.
AGCCGCCTCCAGGCGGGCTGAAGGCGCGGGCCACCGATCGTGGCCCGACACGACAACGGCCGCTCGACGAACCCCGGCCGGGGGTCCATCGGGCGGCCGTCGGTCACTCCGGGCCCGCGCTGCCGCTGTGCCGCAGCGGTCCGTTCGCGTATTTGACTGGGGGTGTGAGAGACCCCGGTCACCGTCAGGTATCCCGGGATGGGCGCCGGGTGGGCGGTTCGTAAGGGTTCTCACCGGCTTCCCCATTCCTGCAGGGGGTGCCACCCGCTGGATGCGCGAGCATCCTTGAGAACCCGCATGACCAGCGGTGTTCCGGTCCCCGTTCCCCTGGGGCCGTGAGTTTGGGGGACTGGGGCTCGCGGCTTCCGGGCCCAGGTGGGTGCTCCTAGTGTCGCGCCGTGCCTCCTGCCCGTGCTGAGCGGTTCGCGAACCCGGTGTGTGAACCGCTGTGGGCGGCGTTCCTCACGCTGCCCGAAGGTGACAAGCACCAGTTCCTGGAGGAGGTGCAGCGTCACCTGGTGCAGGGGGAGGACCGGGTGGGGCTCGCCGGCACCCGCAACGCCCTGCTGGTCGGCGCGCTGCGTGAGTGCGCACAGGCCCTGGGGCATTCCCCGTCCATCAAGGAGTACCGGGCCTATCGGCGTGAGACCGATGACCGTCTCCCACCGGACGGGTCGATCCGCCGCTGGGCGGGTGGCAGCTGGAATGAGGCGCTGCTGCGGGCACGCCTCGACGCCGAGGTGGAACCCGATGTGCTGGTCGTGGACCTCGGGCCGGCGTTCACCGCCCAGGAAGCAATCCAGGCGATCCGCAACTGCGCCAACGAGGGCGGGGTTGTGCCGACCCTCACCGCTTACCTGTCCTGGGCCCGACGGGAGGATGTGCGCCGCCGCGAGAGACATCGGACGGGTCCCCACGGTGC
>LNFL01000106.1 GCA_001464275.1 Actinobacteria bacterium Ga0077560
AAGCTCGCGCAGCCCGGGGCAAGCAGCACCACCTCGCCGGGCCGCGCCGCGGCGGCCGCGTCCCGCACGGCGGCCTCCAGCGTCCCCGAGGAGGTCACCGGCACGCCCGCCGCGGTCAGGTCGGCGCCCGCGGCCGGGCCGGCCTCCCCGATGAGGTACGCCCGCACCACCCCGCCCCGCGCCGCGTCGGCGAGCGGCCGGAACGAGGTCCCCTTGCCGCGGCCGCCGACGATCAGGTGCACGCCCTCCGGGTAGGCGTCCAGCGCCGCGCAGGCCGCGTCCGGGTTGGTGGCCTTGGAGTCGTTGACGAACAGCACCCCGCCGACCTCCCCGACGCGCTCCAGGCGGTGGGCCACCCCGGTGAACGTGGTGAGCCCCACGCGAAGCGCCTCGGGCGGCACGCCCGCGTGCGCCGCCAGCGCCGCGGCGGCCATGGCGTTCTGCCGGTTGTGGCGTCCGCGCAGCGGGATCTCGTCCCAGGCGGCGATCCGCCCCAGGCCGTCCAGGTGCAGCCCGCCCTCCGACCACGCCACCGACGCCGGCCCGGTGCGCGGCCCCTCGTCGACGGTGCGGGCCGCCGCCCGGCCCGGGATGGCCATGTCCGCCGGGGCGATGGCCAGGTCACCGGGGCCCTGGTGGGCGAACAGCCGCAGCTTGGCGGCGGCGTAGGCCTCCATGGTGCCGTGGCGGTCCAGGTGGTCGGGCGTGACGTTCAGCAGCGCCGCCGCGCGCGGGTGGAACGTGTGGGCGTCCTCCAGCTGGAAGCTCGAGCATTCGACCACCAGCCAGGCCGCGGGATCCACGGCGTCCACCAGCGCCGCCAGCGGCACCCCCTGGTTGCCGCAGGCCACCGCCTTCATCCCCGCCGCGCGCAGCAGGTGGGCGGTGAGCTCGGTGGTGGTGGTCTTCCCGTTGGTGCCGGTGATGCCGATGATCGGGTTGGTGAGCTCGCGGCCCGCGAGCTCCAGCTCGCTCCACACCTCGGCGCCCGCGGCGCGGGCCGCGGCCACCTGGGGGATGTCCCCCGGAACGCCCGGGCTCTTGACCACCAGGTCCACGCCGGGCACGGGATCCGTGTGCGGCGCCCGCACCTCGATGCCGAGCTCCTCCAGCTCCGGCGCGACCTGCGCCGCGCCGTCCACGGCGACCACACGGCGGCCGCGCCGGGCGAGCAACGCCGCGGCGGCGCGCCCGGACTTGCCGAGCCCCACCACGAGCACGGTGCCGGACCCCCCGCTCATCCGGTGATCGCCCGGTAGTAGAGCGTGAAGCCGATCGCGGAGAACAGCAGCGCGATGAGCCACAGGCGCACGATGATCTTGGTCTCGCTCCAGCCGGCCATCTCGAAGTGGTGGTGCAGCGGGGCCATCAGGAACACCCGGCGGCGGAACCGCTTGAAGACCACCACCTGGATGATCACCGACAGGGCCTCGGCCACGAAGATCGCGCCGATGACCCCCAGGAGCACCTCGGTCTTGGTCATCACGGCCATTGCCGCGATGGCGCCCCCCAGGGCGTAGCTGCCGGTGTCGCCCATGAAGACCTGGGCCGGGAAGGAGTTGAACCACAGGAAGCCCACGCACGCCCCGATGAGGGTCGCGCCGAACATCGCCAGGTCGGTGCGGCCGTCCACGAACGAGATGCCGGTGAAGGCGATGAGCGCGATCGCGGTGGTGCCGGCCGCCAGCCCGTCCAGGCCGTCGGTGAGGTTCACCGCGTTCGCCGACCCCACCACCACCAGCGCCACCAGCAGGAAGTACCCCACGATGGTGAGCTCGAGCTCGGTGTGCAGGGGCTGGATGTCGAGCGTGGTCTCCAGGCCCACCACCTCGGTGGCCACGTAGACCAGCACGGCCGACACCCCGATGAGCCCCAGGATCCGGAGCTTGCCGGAGAGCCCGAGGGAACGCTTGCGGACGATCTTGGTGAAGTCGTCCAGGAACCCGATGAGCCCGCAGGCCAGGGTCACGAACAGCACCAGCATCGCCTCGGTGCTGCGCGTGGACAGGATCACGAACGGCACCGCGGTGGCGAACAGGATGAGCAGGCCACCCATGGTGGGGGTGCCCTGCTTCTCGGCGTGCCCCTCGGGGATGAGCCCCTGCGGACGCACGAACTGGCCCACCTCGTTGTCGCGCAGCCACGCGATGAACTTGGGTCCCAGGAACAACAGCAGCGTGGTGGCCCCGATCGCGGCGATCAGGATGCGTGGCATCTGCCCGGCCATCAGCCCTTCACGGCCCGGGCCACGGCCTCGAGGGCCATCCCGCGGGAGGCCTTCACCAGCACGGTGTCCCCCGGCTCCAGCAGGGCGGGGACCCCGGCGGCGGCCTCGGCCGCGTCGGCGAAGCGGTGGGCGGGAACCCCCTCGGCCCCGAGGACGTACTGCCCGGCGCGGCTGCCCACCGCCACCAGCACGTCCACGCCCAGCTCCGCGACCAGCTCCCCCACCTCCCGGTGGTAGGTCATCTCGTCCGGCCCCAGCTCGAACATGTCGCCCAGCACCGCCACGCGGCGGCCGGGGCGGGATGCCAGGTCGGTGAGGGCGGCGCGCATGGCCACGGGGTTCGCGTTGTAGCAGTCCTCGATGAGGGTGCCGCCGACCGCCAGCGGGTGCTCCTGCCCCCGCATCGCCGACAGCTCGACCTCCACCCGCGTCCCGGGCGGCGGCGCCAGCCCAAGCGCCGTGCAGCAGGCGAGCGCGGCCGCCGCGTTGCGCCGCTGCCAGGCCTTGCCCAGGCTGAGGTCCACCGCGCCCTCCGGCAGGTCGCCGAAGCCCACCACCGCGACCCCCTCCGGCAGCGCCGCCAGATGGGGCGCCAGCAGGGGCTCGTCGGCGGGCACCACCGCGGTGTCGCCCGGTCCCAGGGTCGACAGCACCTCGGCCTTGGCCGCGGCGATGGCCTCGAGGGTCCCCAGCAGCTCCAGGTGCACCGGCGCGATGGCGCTGATGCACGCCACCCGTGGCGGAGCCAGGCGCACCAGCTCGGCGATCTGCCCGCTGCCGCGCATCCCCATCTCCACCACCGCCACCTCGGTGTCGGCGGGGAGCCCCATCAGGGACATGGGCACGCCCACCTCGGTGTTGCGGTTGCCCGGGGTCCCCTCGGCCCGGGCGCCGGCGGCCCGCAGCATGGCGACCAGGATGTCCTTCGTGGTGGTCTTGCCCACCGAGCCGGTCACGGCCACCACCGGGGCGCCCAGCCGGTCGAGCGCAAGGCGCCCGGCGGCCTGCAGCACGCCCAGCGGATCCGGGGCGACGATGACCGGACACCCGAACGCCACGAGCCCGTCCCCCACCCGTTCCCAGGCGGACTCGCCGACCAGCGCGGCGGCCGCGCCGCCCTGCAGCGCCGCGGCGGCGTGCAGCCCGCCGTCATGCGCCTCACCGGTGAGGCCGGCGAACAGCGCACCCGGCACGGGCGCGCGCGAGTCCACGAACGCGCCGTCGACCTCGGTGGCGGAATCCCCGAACGCCAGGCGGGCGCCGGGGGCGGCGCCCAGGATGTCGGCCACGGACAACCTCACGCGCGCGCTCCATCCAGGGCGGAACGGGCGACCTCACGGTCGTCGAACGGGGTGATCACGCCGTGCGCCTCCTGTCCGCGCTCATGTCCCTTGCCCGCGATGAGCACCACGTCGCCGGGGTCCGCCATGGACACCGCCGCGCCGATCGCGGCGCGCCGGTCCGGCTCCACCAGCAGCGTGGCGGGACCGCCCTCGGCGCCGTCGAGGATCGCACGGATGATGACCTCGGGGTCCTCGGAGCGGGGGTTGTCGGATGTCACCACCGCGACGTCGGCCATCCGCCGGGCGATGGCGCCCATCTGGGGACGCTTGCCGCGGTCGCGGTCCCCGCCGCAGCCGAACACCACGATGACCCGGCCGTCGCCCGCGAAGCCGCGGACGGCCCGCAGGACCGTCTCGAGGGCATCGGGGGTGTGGGCGTAGTCCACCAGCACCTGGAAGTCCTGACCGGCCTCGATGGGCTCCAGCCGTCCCGGGACCCCGCGCACCGACCCGATGCCCGCGGCGATCCGGTCGTGCGGGATCCCCAGCAGTTCTCCCGCGCTGATAACACCGAGGACATTGGACAGGTTGAACCGCCCGCGCAGATGCGTCTCCAGCTCCAGGATCCCGCGGGGCGTCGCCACCCGCGCCCAGGTGCCGAGCGCCGTGGAACGGTGCTCCACCGGGCGCACGTCGGCCGGCGCGTCGATGGCGTAGCCCATCAGCCCGGCCTCACGGGCCAGGCGGGCGCCGAACGGGTCGTCCAGGTTCGACGCGGCGGGCGGATCGGCGCCGTCCCCGTCTGGCCGCAGGAACAGCCGGCGCTTGGCCGCGTAGTAGTCCTCCACGTCCGGGTGGTAGTCCAGGTGGTCCCGCGTGAGGTTGGTGAACACGGCCGCCGCGAACGGCACCCCGGCCACACGGCGCTGGGCGAGGGCGTGGGACGAGACCTCCATCGCGCACGCGGTGTCCCCCGCGGCCACCATGCGGCCGAACAGCGCGTGCAGGGACACGGGGTCGGGCGTGGTGTGGGCGGCCGGGTCCGGCGCCCCGCCCACGATGCTCTCGACGGTGCCCACCAGGCCCGCCCGGTGGCCGGCGGCCTCCAGCAGCGCGCGCAGCAGGTAGGCGCAGGTGGTCTTCCCGTTGGTGCCGGTCACCCCGACGACGGCCAGGCGCTCCGCGGGCCGCCCGGCCAGGATGCCGGCCGCCAGGGCGACGGCCAGGCGGGCCTCGGGCACCAGCACCTGCGGCACCGGCAGATCCAGCGGGCGTTCCACGATGAGGGCTGACGCGCCGGCCGCGACCGCCTGCGCCGCGAAGTCGTGCCCGTCGGCCGTCACGCCCGGCACGCAGGCGAACAGGTCACCGGGACCGGCCGCATCCGCGCGCGGCGCGATGCGGTGGACGGTGGTGGGCGCCGGCGGGGCGGGGGGGTGCTCGGCGCCGTGCGGACCCAGCAGCCTCGCGCCGGGAACCGCCTCCACGAGCTCGCTGAGGGTCATCCGGGCGGCGATGCTACCACAGGGGCCCGGCGGCTCAGGCCGGCGGGATTTCCAGTCTCAGCAGGGAGAACTGGGCGATGCGCTCGAAGGCCGGCGCCGCGACATCGCCACCGAAGATCGAGGCCTTCGGCTCGTCCACCGTCACGGCGATCAGCAGCTGCGGTTTGTCGGCCGGCAGGTAGCCCACGAACGACGCCACGTACTGCGTCTGGGAGTACTTGCCGGTCTTCGGGTCGATCTTGTTGGCGGTGCCCGTCTTGCCGGCCACGTCGTACCCGGGGACCTGCGCGGCGGCGCCGGTGCCCTGGTCGCTCACGGCCCGGCGGAGCATGGAGTCCACCTGACGCGAGGTCTTCCAGCTGATGATGCGCTCCCCCGGCGGGTGCTCGATCTTGCGGTCGCCGATCTTGGCCACCAGGTGCGGGGTCACCAGGCGCCCGCCGTTGGCGATGGCGGCGTAGGCCCGGGCCATCTGGGTCTCGGTCACCAGGACGCCCTGGCCGATGGGGATGTTGAGGATCGAGGTGCCGGACCACTCCTCCGGGTACTTGTCGATGTCGGGGATGCGGCCGGCCTCCTCGCCCGGGTAGTCGAGGCCCGTGCGCGCGCCGAAGCCGAACTTGGTGATCCACTCCGACAGGCGCCGGTCGCTGTCGGGCGTGCCCGGCACGTACGGCTTGCCGGGCTCGGCGCCCAGGCGCTGCGCGATCAGCACCGTGCCCTTGTTGGAGGAGCGCTCCAGGATGTCGGCCGTGCTCCAGTTGGTCGCGCCCTCGTTGTGGGAGTCGCGCAGGGTGCGGTCGTACAGCGTGATGTTCTCGGGCACGTTGAAGCGCGTGGACGGCGTGACCTTGCCGTCCTCGATGGCGCCGGCGATCGCGACGATCTTGAAGGTCGACCCCGGCTCGTAGACGTCCACGGCCGGCCGGTTGCGCGCCAGGACGGGGTTGAAGCGCGTGCGGTCGTTCGGGTCGTACCGCGGCACGCTGGCCATGGCGAGGATCGCCCCGTCCTTGGGGCGCATGATCACGGCCGATGCGCTCTTGGCGCCGAACTGCTTGCGGGTCTCGGCGAGCACCCGCTCCACGCGGTCCTGCAACGCGGTGTCGATCGTGAGGCGCACGGTGGTGCCGCGCTGGGGGTCCTTGGCGTGCAGTGTCTTGAGGGTGTGGCCCAGCGGGTCGCGTGACTCCTCGCGCACGCCCGGCGTGCCGGTGAGCTCGCGGTCGAACTGCGCCTCCAGGCCCGACTGGCCGCCGTCCTCGCCCACCAGGCCCATCACCTGCGCCGCCACGCGGCGCTGCGGGAGGTAGCGGGTCCAGGTGTCCTCCACGTCGATGCCCACCAGCTCGGCGTCGCGGACCTTGTCGGCCACGTCCTGGTCGACGGACGTCGCGATCTTGGCGTACCCGCCGCGCTCGCTGAGCTTGGCCTGGATGTCGGCCGCGGGGATCTTGAGCAGCGCGGCCAGCTCCGCGGCGGTGGCCTGCGGGTCGGTGACCAGGTACGGCGTCGCGGTGATCGTCGCGGTGGGACGGTCGGAGGCCAGCTGCAGCCCGTTGCGGTCCTCGATGATGCCGCGCTCGGCGGGCACCTCGAACAGGCGCTCCTGCTGGTTCCGGGCCTGGGCGGAGAGCGCGTCGGCGCGCACGCCGCCCACCCACAGCGCCCGCACGGCCATGAGCCCCACGCCCACCATCACGATGGCCCCCAGCATCCGGATGCGCCGGTTCGACTCGCGCCGGGTCACCGGGCGGGGCGTGGAACGGCGGCGCGGGGCCGGACGACGGCGGGCGCCCGCGGGGGGACGCCTGCGCTGCGGGGGACGGCCGCTCACGCGCCTACCGGACGGGGATCTCGGGGACCGGCAGGAACTGCTGGGCGAACCCCTCGCCCGGCTGGTCCATGCCCAGCCGCGCCCGGGCCTGCTCCTGCACGGACGCGCGCTGCTGGTTGAACCTGGCGTCCATGCGCAGCATCTCGGAGCGCACCGCGTTGGAGCGCTCGATCACCCTGCTGGTCTGGTCGGTGAGCTGCAGCCGCGCAACGTTCACCCACACGATGCCGCCGAGCAGGATGGCGACGGCGGGGATCCACAGGGTGATCCCGCGGGGCCGGGGGACCGCCCGCGCACGCGGCGCCGGCCGCGGTGCCGGACGCGCCTGGCGCGGGCGTGTGCGGGGCTCCTCCTCCCGGGTCCGCGGGCGCGGACGGGCGGTGGCTGCGGTGTTCGCGCGGGCTCGTGCGGTCATTCGCCCTCCCTGCGCCGCAGGGAGCGCATCCGGGCGCTCTTGGCGCGGGGGTTCCGGTGGATCTCGCCGGCGTGCGGCATAACCGCCCGCTTGTTGAGCAGCTCGGCGGCGGCGTTGCGGCCGCAGCCGCAGACGGGCATGCCGGGCGGGCAGATGCAGCCGGCGGTGGCCTCCTGCATGAACCGCTTGACCGCCTTGTCCTCCAGCGAGTGGAAGGAGATGACCGACATCCGGCCGCCGGGGGCGAGCAGCGCGAAGGCATGCGCCAGGGCGCCGGGCAGCAGCCCCAGCTCGTCGTTCACCACGATCCGCAGCGCCTGGAAGACGCGCTTGGCCGGGTGCCCGCCGGCGAACTGGGCGGCGGCCGGGACCGCCGACCGGACGATCTCCACCAGCTCACAGGTGCTCACGATGGGCGCGAGCTCGCGACGGCGCACGACGGCGCGGGCGATCTGCTTGGCGAAGCGCTCCTCGCCGTAGGTCCGGAACCACCGGGTGAGGTCCTGCTCGGAGGCGGTGGCCACCAGGTCGGCGGCCGAGACCTCGCGGTCGGGGTCCATGCGCATGTCCAGCGGCGCGCGGCGGCTGTAGGAGAACCCGCGCTCCGGGCGGTCCACCTGCATGGAGGACAGGCCCAGGTCCATCAGCAGCGCGTCGGCCCGCACGCCCTCGTCCAGCAGGTCCCGCAGGGCGTCCGCGAAGTTCTTGCGGATGAAGCGGGTCTCGCATTGCACGGAGGCCGCGAAGTCGTCGAAGTGCTCCTCGACGTCGGGGTCCTGGTCGATCGCGATGTAGAGGCCGCCCGGCCCCAGGTTCGCCGCGAGACGCCGCGCATGGCCGCCGGCACCGAAGGTGCAGTCGACCACCACGTCGCCCGGGCTGGGCCGCAGGGTCTCCGCGACCTCGTCGAGCAGGACGGGGTCGTGGACGGCCATGAACTCAGCCGCCGCGGGTTGCAAGACGCTTGGCACGGGCTGACACCCCCTCCCGCCGGAGCGCTGCGAACCGCTGGCTCAGGCGGTCCGGGTCCCAGACTTCGAGATAGTCGCCGGCACCGACCACCTTGGCGCGCTGGCCGATGCCTCCGTGCTCGCGCAGGTCGGTGGGCAGCGTGACGCGGCCCTGCTTGTCGAGGTCCTGCTCGTAGGCGCCGGCGAGCAGGAAGCGCATGAGCTCACGGCTCTCGTCGTCAAGCACGCTCATCGCCCCGAAGGTCCGCTCGATCAGGTCGTTCCACTCCTGCTTGGGCACGACCACCAGGCACTCGTCGATCCACCAGCCCACCACGGCGCCCTCCGCGAACGGCTCGCGGAGACGGGCGGGGATCGCGATGCGATTGCGGTCGTCGAGGCTGCATTCGTGCGTCCCGGAGAGGAGCCGGCGTTCCATGTGCCCCACGGTACCCCACATCTCCCCACATGACAATCCGTCAGCCCCCCTCGAAGGGCCAGTTCTCCCCACCGGCACCCCCCACGGCCCCGGATCGGCCCCGGGTGCCCCGCGGCTGCGACCATGGGCGCCCCTTCAACCGCGCACCGGAGCCGGCCGCATGCACCGCGTCCTCATCACCCACGAGGTGGACGACTACGACGCCTGGAAGGCCGTGTTCGACGGCGCGGCCGGCATCCGGCGCGAGGCCGGCGAACGCGAGTACGAACTGCTGCACGCGGACGGCGATCCCCGGACCGTCGTGCACCTCTCCACCTGGACGTCGCTGGACGCCGCGCGGGCGTTCTTCGAATCCGAGCGACTGGTGCGCATCCGGCGCGAGGCCGGCGTCCACGCGCCCGAGTTCCGGTACCTGCACCGGCTCGAGACCGGGACGCTGTGACGCGCGAATCGACCGGAACACCTGTTCGCCGTCCGAGGCCCGAACTATTGTTCGCCGCATGACCGCTTCTCCCAGCACCCTCCCCGCCTCCACGGCCCCCACGCGCACGCTGGCCGCCGTCCCCGAGGCAGTCCCCGCCGAGGACGTCCGTCCCCGGTCCGCCACGGTCGCGCTCTACGCGGCGGGCATGGTCATCGGCTTCCTGCTCGCCGCGGTGGCCTCCGCCGGCGGCGGTGGGGCCATGGTGGCCTGGCAGCTCGGGCTCGCCGCGCTCGCCGGCGTCGTCAGCCTGGTCGCCGCACGCAGGGCCCGCGGCCAGCGCCGCATCGCCCGCGCCGCCCGCCGCCGGGTCGCCCCGGTGACCGCCGCGGAGCCGGCCGCCCTGCGGCGCGCCGCCTGACCGATTCGCCGCGGACCCCGCGTCGCGGGGTCTGCAACATCTCGGTGTGAACCGATGCGGACGCGGGGGGCATGAGGTACCGTCGCCCGGGCCGTGGTTCACACCGATGAAACATCTGACGCCGGGCGCGTGATCGCCGCGATCGATGTGGGAACGAACACCACCCGTCTCCTGGTGTCGCGGGTCGTCGACCGACGTCTCACCCCGGTGGCCTCCAGCTCGACGATGACGGCCCTGGGTGAGGGCCTGGAGCGCACCGGCCGGATCCCCGTCCACGCCATGCAGCTCACCGAGGACACGGTGGCGGCCATGGCCGCCGAGGCGCGGGCCCTGGGAGCGAGCACGCTGGTGGTGGCCTGCACCGCCGTCGCGCGGGAGGCCGAGAATGCCGGCCAACTGCTGGAGGCGCTGGAGCGCGTCACCGGCGTGCGGCCGCGCGTGCTGACCGGCGCGGAGGAGGCGTCGCTCACCTTCGCGGGCCTGGGCACCGGCGCCACCCCGCCCGACTTCGTGGCCGCGGATCTGGGCGGCGGAAGCCTCGAGCTGATGGGCGGGCGCGACGGCGCCCTGCGATGGGTGACCTCCCTGCCCATCGGCGTCCGCAAGATGACCGAGCGCTACGAGCCCACCGACCCGCCGTCGCTCGACCTGCTGGGGCCCATGTCGGCGTTCGCGCGCGGGATCATCGAGCCGGTCGCCGCCGCGCACCCCGTGACGGGGGCGGTGGCGACGGGCGGCTCGGCCGTCGCCCTCGGGGTGCTCGCGGCCACGCCCATGCTCGACCGCGACGCCCTGGTGCGGGCCGTCGAGGTGCTGGCCTCCGGCTCGGCAGAGGACATCGCCGCCGACACCGGCCTGGAGCCGGCGCGGCTGCGGCTCTGCCTCGCCGGGGCGGCGGTGCTGGAGGCCGTGCGGCGGGCCTTCGGCGTGGAGGCGTTGCAGGTGTCGGCCGCGGGACTCCGGGAGGGACTCGTGATGGAGGCGGCGGGGTGAGCGCGGACCGGATGGACTACCTGGCGCACTGGGGGCTGGCGGAGGCGCCGTTCCCGCTGGAGCCCGACCCGCGGTTCGCCTTCGAGCGTGAGGACCACCGTGAGGGCCTGGCCCGCATGCTGTTCGGGCTCACCCAGATGGGCGGCCTGGTGCTCATCACGGGCGAGATCGGGTGCGGCAAGACCACGCTGGCCCAGGTCCTGACGGGCATGCTGGGCGGCGGCGGGTACCGCGTGGTGGGGGTCGCCAACCCGCCCCGCACCGCCGCGGCCCTGCTGGGGGCGCTGGTGGAGGCGGCCGGCGCGGAGCCCACCGCGGGCACGGCGGCCAAGCTCGCCTCCGCGCTGCGGGCCCGGTTCGCCGAGGACGCGGCCGCCGGACGGCGCCCGGTGATCGCCGTCGACGAGGCCCAGCGGCTCGACCCGCGGGCGCTCGACGAGCTGCGCATGCTCACCAATGCCGATGGCACGCCCGGGACGCCGGCGGTGCTGCTGGGCCAGCCCGAGCTGAGCGGCCGCGTGGCGCGGATCCCCCAGGTGGCCCAGCGCGTGGTGGTGCGGTACCACCTGCGGCCGATGGACACCGATGAGGTGGGGACCTACGTGCACCACCGAACCCGGGTGGCCGGCTCGGCCCGCAGGCTGTTCACGCCACGAGCGACGGCGGCGCTGCACGCCGAGACCGGCGGCGTCCCCCGGCTCGTGAACCTCCTGGCCGCCAACAGCCTGTTCGTCGCGGCGGCTCGGGGCGAGGCCCAGGTGGAGGCCGACACGGTGCGCGACGTGGCGGAGGACCGCCGCCGCTCGGAGTCGCTGGCGGACGGAGATGGCCGGTGAGCGAGGTGAGCTACCAGGCGTTCCTGCCCGGCGGCGGCGCCCCCGCCGCGGCGTACGCCGCGCTGGGCCCGGATGCCGTCGGGACGCGCGCCAAGGACGCCAAACAGCGACTCACGGTGCGCATCTCCAAGGGCCAGGCGAAGTGGCTCGACCGGGTGACCGCCCATTCCGGTGACGGGGTCGACGCCGACGCGGTGGTGCGCGCGCTCATCGACGTGGGCCGCGAGCTGGAGATCGACTGGGCGCTCATCGCCGGCGGCGGCCAGCTGCGGCAGGCCGTGCGCGACGCGGTGGACCACCTGATGGCCAAGGCCTGGGATGTCCGCGGCATGCGGGACGACGTGCGGTTCCGGGACGCGGCGGGACGGGTCATCCTCACCCGGTGGCGGGAGATGATGAGCTACCGGGACGGCACCCTGCTGGGGGAGGACATCGAGGAGCTCCACGCGATGCGCGTGAGCTCCCGGCGACTGCGGGCGGCGATGGACGCGTTCGCCGGCGCCTTCCCTCCGAAGTCGTTCCGGCGGTACCTGCGGACCGTCAAGGAGGTCACCGACACCCTTGGTGGCGCCCGTGACCTCGACGTCGCGGTCGCGCACCTGGAGTCGCTGCTGGCGGAGATGGACGCGGGCGACCGGCCCGGGATCGAGGGCCTCATCGCCCGGTACCGCGCCCAGCGCGCCGAGGAGGACGCCCACATCCACGCGCTGTTCGCGCGCCTGGAGAAGCGGCGCTTCGGCACGGAGTTCGAGCGCTGGGTGGCCAAGCACACCGGTGTCGACGTGAAGCGGCTCAAGCCCGCGCCGCCCGAGGCCGCCTGATGGCCAAGCCGCGTCCCGTGACGGGGATCGAGCCCGACCGCCGCCTGCGGCCCAACGCGCGGCGGATCATGCGCGTGCGGATCGAGGAGGTCTACCAGTACGACGGGCTGGTGGCCGATCCCCGCAACGTCACCGAGCTCCACGACATGCGCATCGCGTTCAAGCGCCTGCGCTACCTGCTCGAGATCTTCGGGCCCGCGTTCCGGGCCGATCTGGAGCCGTTCCTGGAGCAGGTCAAGAACATGCAGGACATACTGGGCGACATCCACGACTGCGACGTGCAGATCCCGATGCTGGAGGAGCACCTGCGCTGGCTGGAGGAGCGGGAGGCGGAGGCGGTGCGGGCCCTCGCGGCCCCTTCCGACCAGCGGCCCGGCGGCAGCGTGGAGTCGCGGATGCGGGCGTTCCGCGGACGGCTGGACGAGGTCCGCCGCGCGGACGAGCGCCCCGGCATCCACAGCCTCATCGCGATGCGCCGCGCCCAGCGCGTGGTCCTGTACGAGCGGTTCCTCGACGAATGGCGGCGGCTCCGGCAGGAACGGTTCCGTCAGCGGCTGGAAGCCGCCCTCGGCATCGCCTGATGCCGAGGAGGCTGGCCCTCATCGGTGACATCCACGGCCGGCACGACGCGCTGCTGGCCGTGCTGGAGGCCGTGCGCGAACGCGGCATCACCCGCGGGGTCTGCACCGGCGACATCGTGATGCGCGGGCCCGACCCGGCGGAGTGCGTCGCGACGATGCGCGAGCTGGGCTGGCCCACCGTGATGGGCAACACCGACGAGAAGGTCTCCCGCGGAGCGCCCCGCCCCAAGGGGCACCCGGCGTCCGAGCGGGTGGGGTCGCGCTCGTGGACCATCCGCCGGCTCCGCAACCGCGAGATCGCCTGGCTGCAGCGCCTGCCGCGGCGCGTGAGCGTGGACGTCGGCGGCATCCGCGTCGTGGTCTCGCACGGGCAGCCGGGCGACCTCTCGGTGATCGTCGACGAGGACACGCCCGCCGACGCGCTGCACCGGCAGGCGAAGGCCCTGGGCGCCGACGTGCTCGTGGTGGGCCACACCCATCAGCAGATGGTGCGCCTCGCCGGGAGCCGGCTCATCGTGAACCCGGGCGCGATCGGCGAGGGCACCATGGACGATCAGCGCCCGCACTGGGCCTGGCTGGAGGTCACCGACTCCGGTCCGGTCGTCCACGCGGAGGTCATCGAGGCGCCGCTGGCGCCGCCGCGCGGCGGCTGACCGGCCCGCCGGCCGGGCGCGTCCGGCCGTGTCCCCGGCGTTCACGGGCGGTGCACACCGTTGCAACCCCGAGGCGGTCACGCCGCCCTAGCGTCCACGTGGACGGTCGCGGAAGGGGTGCCGGTGACGCCGGGCGTCGTGCTGCGCGGGCTGGTCGCGGTGTGCGCGGTGGGGATCCTCATCGCCGTCGTGGACCTCGGCCATGTGGCGCAGACGGTGCTGGCCGCGGACGGGACGTGGCTGCTGGTTGCCGCAGGCGCCCTCGCCGTGTCGACCCTCGCGAAGGGCGTCACCTGGCACGGCTGCCTCGCGGCCCTGCCGGGATCCGGCACCGCCGTCCCCCGCGGGGAGGTGCTGGGCGCGTTCCTGGTGGGAGCCCTGCTCAACGCCTGCCTTCCGGCCCGGGCCGGCGACGCGGCACGGGTCACGATTGCGCGGCGCGTCATCCGTCGCGCCGGGGGGACGGCCGGCCTGGCCGAGGTGGCGGGATCGGTCGTCGCCGAGCACCCTGGTCTCGACGGCGGTGTGGGGGCTGCTCGTGGCGGGCGTCGCCCCGTTCCTTCCGCTGCCGGTGGCCGCCCGGGCGGCCGCGCTGGCGATCGGCCTCGGCGCCGTGGCGGCGATCGTGCTCGCCGCGCGAATGTCCCCCGCTCCGGGAGTCGACGGCCGCCGGGGCGGCCGGGCGCGCGCGGCCCTCGCCGACACCGCGCGGTCGGTCCGGCACACCGCCGGGCGGATGCGCCGCCCGCGTCCGCTCACCGAGCTCACGGGCTCCGCGGCGCTGCACTGGGCTGGTCAGTGGGGCGCGGTGTGGACCGTCCTCATCGCCTGCGGGCTGGGTGGGCTGGGCCCGCTGGGCGCCGCCGCGGTGGTGGTG
Organism: Actinobacteria bacterium Ga0077560; assembly: GCA_001464275.1. GTDB lineage: Bacteria > Actinomycetota > Thermoleophilia > Miltoncostaeales > Miltoncostaeaceae. The sequence goes on from LNFL01000106.1 coordinate 14,260, forward strand.
TCGCTGGCGCTCGCGCAGGCGATCCCCGTGGCCCCGGGCGGCGTCGGCACGGCGCAGGCCGGCGTCGCGATCCCCCTGGTCGCCGCGGGCGTGGGCCTGCCCGAGGCGCTTGCCGCGGGCGTCGTCCTGCAGGGCGTGGAGACCGGGATCACCGCAGTGCTGTGGGCGGTGTGGCTCCCGCTGCGCCGCCGCCCGGACCCCGGGACGGCGTCCCCGGTCCCCGCAGCGGCCGCGGCCGCGTGGCCACCGTGGAGGCCGGCACGCGGGCGCGGCGGGCGCTGAGGGCTGCCGGCCCGGGCCGGCTCAGGGCCGGCGCGCCACGGCCACCAGCTGGGGCCCCACCCCCAGCAGCCGCGTCAGGCCCGCCACCGGGCTCAGCGCGGTGGCGAGCGCGAGCCCCGGCACCGGTGACCGCGCGAGCTGCGGGTCCAGGCCGGGCGCCAGCGAGGCGGCGAGGCTCATCGCCGGCAGCCAGCCGCCGGCCGAGGTGACGCGCACCTCGGTGAGGCCCGCGGCCGTGACGACGTTGCGCAGCGCGCGGCGCGTGAGGTGCCAGCGGTGGCGCGCCGGTTCCCAGCCGTGCCAGCGGTGGCCCAGCAGCCGGGCCTCGGCCCCGCCCGCGTTCGGGACCGCGAGCACGAGCGTGCCGCCGGGGCGCAGCGCGTCCCGCATGGCGGTGAGCGCCAGGTCCAGGTCCGGCAGGTGCTCCAGCACGTGCCAGCACAGCACCGCATCGGCCCGGACGGCGCCCGGCGTCAGCTCGGCGAGGCCCACCGGCCGCACCACCGCCCTGCCGCGCAGCGCGGCCGACGCCCGCATCGCCTCGATGGGATCCGGCTCCAGCGCCAGCACGCGGGCGCCCAGCGCGAGCAGGGCGTCCGCGCGGAGCCCCGCCCCGGCGCCCACGTCCATCACCAGCATACCGGGACCCACCCCGGGCAGCAGGCGGCGCAGCTCGGCGGCGGCCCGGCGGCGGGCGATCACCCCCAGCGCGCCACGGGGGCCGAGCGCCGTCGCGGCCGCCGCCGCCGGTGGCGCACCGGCGGTCCACCCCACCCCGCACGCCCGCGAGGAGCACCGCATGACGGGTCGCAACGGCCCGCCGGTGCGATCACGCGCCACCACCGGCCGCCGCCCGGGTGCGCCGCACCGGGGGCAGGCGGGGGTCAGGGCGTCGCGTCCCGCACCACGACCACTGTCACGGGCACCGCGTCGGCCGCGGCGAGGTTCTTCGCCGCGTCGTCGGTCCGGATGTTGTCGCCGGCGCCGTCCGCGCCAACCGCCTCCCGCGCGGTCGCCGACGGCGCCCACGACGGGTCGGCCGGAAGCGCGTCCAGGATCCCCTGCACCGCCGCGTCCCGCGCCGCCGGCGGCACGAGGGCCTCCACCTGCAGGTCCTCGCGGCCGTCCGCGGCGGTTCCGGTGGTGGCCCCGGTGACGACGCCCCCGGATGCCTCCACCGGGTCCGCGACGCGCTCCAGGGCGGCCGCGGGCCAGCCGTCCGCGGGACCGAGCACCACGGCCTGGGGCGCCGTCCGCGCATCCGCCGGCGCGGCCTCCGGAGCGGTGGGCGGCGCGGCCACGCGGGGCGCGCCGGCGTCGGGCGCCAGCGTGGCCTCCGGCGGCCCGGACGCCGCCGGGCCCGTGCCCGGATCGGCCTCGAGGGCGGCGGTGGCGGCCGGGGGCAGCGGGTCACCGTCCCGCAGGCCGGGCAGCACCACGGCGGCGCCGATCACCACGGCCGCGATACCGGCGGCGGCGGGGCCCATCCACGTCGACGGCGCCAGGCCCGGCAGCCTGAGCCCGCGCCGCGCCGGCGCCGCCTGCCGGGCGGTGGTCATCACGCGCTCCCGCAGGGCGTCCGGCGCGCTGGGCGCCGCACCGCGCAGGGCTGCGGCCACGTGCAGCACGTCGCGCTCGGCGTCGGTGCGCGGCGGGTCGCCGGAGAGCAGCTCCTCGAGGCGGGTGGGGTCGATCTCAGACATCGGCGGTGTCCTGCAGGCGGGTGCGGAGCTTGGCGAGCGCGCGGTGCAGCGTGGTGCTGACGGCGGTGGGCGTGATCCCGGTGATGCGGGCGGTCTCGGCGGTGTCGACGCCCAGGACGATGCGCAGGGCCACCAGCTCCCGCTCGGTCTCGCTGAGGGCGGTCATCGCCACGCGCATGTCGTCGGGGATGCCGGCCACGCGCGGCTCGGGCGCCGTGCGCGGTTCGGTGGCGGCGAAGCGCTCCTCGCGGCGTCGGCGCCGGCCCTCGCTGCGCAGGTGGTCGAGGGCCTGGCGGCGGGCGATCTCGATGAGCCACACGCCGGGACGGCCCTTGGCGGGGTCGTAGCGGCGCCAGTCACGCATGGCGCGCTCGAAGGTCGCCGACGTCACGTCCTCGGCCAGGTGCGGGTCGCGCAGCATGTGCACGAGGTAGCGGTACACCCCGTCCAGTTCGGCGGCGGCGACGTCGGCGAAGGCCGGTCGCTCCGCGCGCGCCCGCGCGCCATGGGTCACGCCCCGGATTCCTGTGTCGGCGACATCCATTTCGCACTGTATCCGCCGCCGCGGCCCACGCCGTCACGGCGGGGCGGCGAGGTCCTCGCGCAGACGCCGCACCAGGTCCTGCGCGGCGGCGGCCAGCGCCGCCTCCCCGTGGGCGACCGATGCATGCAGACGTGGATCGGGACCACCCACCCCGGTCAGCACCACCTCCGGATCCGTCGGCAGGCGATCCATGTGCACCAGGTCGGGGCGCAGCGCGAGCGTGATGCTGGTCTCGTTCGCCGCGGCGTGGTCGGTCATGAACCCGGGGCCGGTTCCCGCGGCCAGCGGTCCGCGGCAGCGCACCCCGTGCCGGGCCTCCAGCCGGGGCGACGCCGCGCGAAAGGCGCGCGTGGAGGGGCCGTGGCCGTGGGCCACGACGATGCGGAACCCGGCCCGCGCGAGGTTCCGCACCGTCGCGTCCAGGATCGCGTCGAACATCGCGTCGTCCACCCAGTAGGCGCTGCCCTCCAGCGGCCGGTTGGGCACCGTCGTGTCATCGGAGTCCATGCCGATGAGCTCCACGCCGGCGGCGATGGTCCGCCGGTCCGGTCCCAGGTGCAGGGCCGGCAGCACGATGCCGCCCACCTCCCCGGCGACGCGCGCGAACAGGCCCGTCGCCTGGATGGCGTCGGCACCCAGCGGCAGGTGCTCACCGTGCCACTCCAGCGTGCCCAGCGGCAGGTAGGCGATCGGCGCGGCGGCGAGCCGCGCGCGGAACTCGGCCGGCGCCATCTCCTCGTAGAACACCGTCACCACGCGGGAAGTGTAGGCGCGCCGGGGTCACCGCAGGGTGAGCCACTGCGGGATCTGCACCACCGGCCGCCGCGGCCGGGGCCGGGGGCTGGCCGGCCGGGGACGCGGCCGGGCGGGCGCGGCCCGCACCGGGCGCGGCCGTGTGACCGGCGGCGGCTGGACCAGGACGCCGACCGCCCGCACCGGGTCGATGGGCACCCGCCCGACGCGGTGCGGGCGCATCACCAGCAGCGCGCCGATGAGCGTCGCCACAACCACGACGACGGCCGCGTACTCCACGACCGCCGTGCCGCGGGCCCGGATCACCGGATCCCTCCCAGGACGGGGCCCATCTGCCGGGCCAGCTCGACGGCCATCACGGTCACCACCAGCAGCATCACCGCGGGAACCATCATCGTGGCCACCACCAGCTGCACCTTCGGCGCGGCACGCGCGGCCCGGTCCCGCGCGGCCTGGGCCGTGGCCGCGCGCAGGCCCACGGCCTGCTGGGCGAGGGCGTCGGCCAGCGGCGTGCCCAGTTCCTCGGCGGTCAGCAGCGCGCCGACCGCCTGGTCGAGCTCGGGCAGCCCCACCCTGGTGGCCAGCGCGCGATAGGCGTCCCGGCGGGTGCTCCCCAGCCGCATGTCCGCCAGCGCGGTCCCGATCTCCGACGCGAGCGGACCGTCAAGGCGCCCGGCGACCACCCGCAGCGCGGGATCGAGCGCCATGCCCGCCGCCACGCACACGCCCAGCAGCTCCAGCACGTCGGGCAGCTGCGCCGCGATCCGCTCCCGGCGGGCCGCGGCGGCCCTCCCGACCGCAACCCCGGGCAGCAGCCACCCGAACACCGCGAGCAGCACCGCGACGGGGGCCACGGCGGGCGCCGCGACCGCCGCCGGGATCACCCCGACGCCCGTCAGCGCCAGCGCGGCCCGTGCACGTGGGAGCGCCCCCGCCGGCAGGCGATCGCGGAGTCCCGCCGCGTCGAGGTCGGCCGGCCGGTCCGGTCCCCCGATCGCCGCGACCAGTGGGGCCGGCACCGGGACGCGCGACGCGACCCGGTGCCACCACGGCGGTCGCGGCGCCGACGATCCGGCCGGCGGACGCAGCGCCAGCACCACGCAGACCACGGAGGCGATCAGCAGCAGGCCGGTCGGGCTCACGGGCGTCCGATCCGGCGGATGAGAAGCACCGCGGCGGACATGAGGCCGGCCGCGACCACCAGGCTGATGCGCCCCGGTCCGTGCACGAGGGCCCGCGCGAGGACCCCCGGGGCCGTGAGCTCCACCGCGAGCCCGCCCAGCGCGGGCAGGCCGCCCACCAGCCAGGCGGTCATCCGCGCCTGCTCGCCCAGGCCGCGCAGCTCCCGGGTGAGCCGCCGCCGGTCGTCGAGGCGCATACCGAGATCACCCAGCACCCGGGCGAGATTCCCGCCGCCCCCGGCGTTCACCAGGATGGCGCCGCGCAGCAGCTCGAACTCCGGGGCCGGGCACCTGCGCACCAGTTCGGCCAGGCCGGTGTCGATCCGCCCGCCGAGCTCCAGATGATCCACCAGCAGCCCGACCTCCGTCGCGATGGGCTCGGGGGCCTGCTGCGCGGCCCGCTCCAGCGCCCGGCGCAGTGAGCGGCCGGCCGCGATGCCGTCGGCGGTGCCCCGCAGCAGGCCGGGAAGCTGCGCGGCCGCGCGTTCGGGGTACCGCCGTTCCCGGCCCGCGAGCCACAGATGGGCGCACAGGGGCACCGCCCCCGGAGCGGCGAGGGCGACGCCGGGAGAGCCCGCCGCCGCGGCCAGCAGCGAGGCCGCGGCGGTGACGGCCAGCAGCATCCCGGCGGCGACCGGCGCCGACACGCCGACCCCCGCACGCGAGAGGCGACGCTCCAGGCGATCGAGGCCGGGCGGGCTCGCCGGGCGGCGGCGGGCCGCCGGAAGCGGATCCCGCCGCAGCAGCGCACCCACCACGAGCGCCGTCCCGCAGCCCGCCAGCACCGCCGGCACCACGCCGTTCACGTGGCGCCGCCCCGTGGCCGGGCCAGATCCCGCCGCCAGACGTGGGCCTCCGCGGTGAGGCGAAGCGCTCCGTCGGCGGTCCCCTCGGGGACGTGCGCCAGCGGGACCGGCTCGGCGCCGTCCGGCGTGCGGCGCAGGGCGCAGATCTGCAGGACCCTGCGCCGGCCGTCGGGCAGCCGCGCCTGGTGCACCACCAGGTCCAGCGCGGACGCCACCTGTTCGGCGACCGCCTGCCACGGCAGCTCGAGATCCCCCATCAGCGCGAGCAGCTGGAGGCGCCGGATGGCGTCCGCGGGCGACGAGGCGTGCAGTGTGGACAGCGACCCCTCGTGGCCGGTGGTCATCGCGGCGAGCATGTCGAGCGCCTCACCGCCGCGCACCTCACCGACGACGATGCGGTCGGGACGCATCCGGAGCGCGTTCCGCACCAGTGCGCGGATCGGCACCGCGCCACGTCCCTCCAGCGAGGCCGGCCGGCTCTCGAGCCGGACCACGTGCGGGAGGGGCAGCCGCAGCTCGGCGGCGTCCTCGATGGTGACGACCCGCTCGCCGGCCGGGATGGCGCCGGCGAGGGCCGCCAGCGTCGTCGTCTTTCCGCTGCCCGTGCCGCCGGTCACCAGCACGTTCCGGCGCGCCGCGACGGCCTCGCGCAGCAGCGCGAGGGCATCCTCGGTCAGCGTCCCCCGGGCCACCAGGTCGGCGGCGGCCAGGGGCCGCGCACCGAAGCGCCGGATCGTGACGGCCGGGCCGTCGACGGCCAGCGGCGGAACCACCACGTTCACCCGGGAACCGTCGGGGAGCCTGGCGTCGACCATCGGGCTCGACTCGTCCACGCGCCGGCCGAGCGGCGCGAGGATCCGGTCGACCACGTGCAGCACGTGGGCGGCGTCCAGGAAGGCCGCCTCCGCCGGCTCGACGCGCCCGGCGCGCTCCACGAACACGCGATCGTGCCGGCAGACCATGATCTCCGTGACCTCCGCGTCGCGCATGAGCCGCTCCAGGGGGCCCAGGCCGAGGGCGGCGTCGGCCACGTCCTCCAGCAGCCGCGCCCGCTCAGCGCCGCCCAGGATGAGGCGCTCCCGCGCCATGACGCGCTCCGCGGCGGCCGTGACCGTCGCGCGGTCCACCGCGTCGCCGGTCATCCGCAGGTCGCCCACGGCGGCGGCGCGAATG
>LNFL01000107.1 GCA_001464275.1 Actinobacteria bacterium Ga0077560
GTGCGTGGTGGTGGACAAGCCCGACGACGCCGGCGGCCCGATGGGCGGCGGCATGTCCCCGAACATGGGTGGCATGGGCGGCATGGGCGGCATGATGTAGACCAGGCCCACAGCCTGCGCAGGACCGCGTGTGGGGGCCCCGGTGGGGCCCCCACATCCGTTTCCGGGGTCATCCCCACCCCCGCGCTCAGGGGTGTGTCGGGGTCATCCCCAATGGGCGCGGCGTCCGGCGAGGGCCAGGCTTGCCACATCGAGCCCGCCCCGGAGGAGGATGTGACCGTGAACGAGGAACCCACCGCGCAACTGCCCAGCGGCGACCCCGACCCGCCCCCCGGGCCGGAGCCCGCCCGGCGCCTGCTGCGTCCGCGCGACGAGCGGGTTCTGGCGGGTGTGTGCGCGGGGATCGCGCGCTACTTCTCCATCGATCCGGTGATCACCCGCATCGCGGCGGTGGGCCTGGTGTTCGTGGGGGGCATCGGGGTGGTGCTCTACCTGGCCGCATGGCTGCTGGTGCCCGATGACACCGACTCGGCCGCCGACGCGGGCGCACGCCGGCCCGGGGCCCTGGCGATCGCCGGCGGGATCGTCCTGGCCGTCATCGCGTTCGGCATCGCCGCCGATTCGCTGTTCTGGTGGCCCGGCGTGGGCCTGGGCCCGGTCGGGTTGGTGGCCGTCCTCGCCGTCGCGGTGTGGTGGCTCGTGCGCGGACGCGGTGAGCGGTTCGGCGGGGCCGCGGGCCGCCTCATCATGGCGGTGGCGGTGCTCGTGGTGTCGGTCCTGGCGATCGGCGCCGGGTTCTGGGCCGCGGGCCTGGGCGGCGGCGCCGCGGTCGCCGGGCTGCTGGTGGCATCGGGCGTGGGGATCATGGTGTCGGCCTTCGCCGGCGGCGCTCGCTGGCTCATCGCGCCCGCGATCGCCCTGGCACTGGGCGCCGGCGTCGCCACGGCGGCGGATGTGGATCTGCGCGGCGACTACGGCGACCGGTACGAGGTCCCCCGCAGCGTCGACGAGCTTCCGGCCGGTTACGACATGGGCATGGGATCGCTGAAGGTGGACCTGCGCGATCTGCGCTTCCCCGAGGGAGAGCGTCGGCTGCGCGTCGAGGTGGGCGTCGGGGAGGCGGTCCTCGCGGTCCCGCCCGACCTGTGCGTGGTGATCGACGCCGACGTGGGGGTGGGTGAGCTGCGCGGTCTCGGGCGTGAGCAGCACGGCATCGACCTCACGCGGCGGGACACCGCGGTGCCCGAGGGACGGCGACTGGTCGTCGACGCGGAGGTAGGCCTGGGCTCGCTGCGGATCACGACCGCCGACCCGATGTCAGAGCGCCGCTGGGAGGACGACTTCGAGGTGGACGGTGACGACCCGGCGATGGCCCGGCGGGCCTCGGCGGCGTGCGCCGCCACGGGCGGATAACCCGTGCGTCGGCCGCTGGACCTCTGCTCGCTCATCTCGGGGGCGGCGATCGCCGCCCTCGGGGTGCTGCTCTGGCTCGCGGCCGAGGGCGCCGTCGACCTGGGTTTCGAGGACCTCGCGCCCGCGGTGCTGGCCGCCGCGGGCGCCGCCCTGCTCACCTCGGGGCTCCGCAGGAACGGTGGCCGGTGAGCGCCCGTCCGTCATCATGGGCCACATGACCACGGCGGGGATCCACGGGCGGGCGACGCGCCTGCGCCGCGACCGGTCCGACCGGGTCGTGGCCGGAGTGTGCGCGGCCATCGCCCGCGAGCTGGGCATCGACCCGGTCATCCTGCGCGTCGCGTTCATCGGGGCCGCGGTCGCGGGCGGGGCCGGCATCCTGCTGTACGCCGTCGCGTGGCTGCTCATCCCCTCCGCGGGGACCGGCGATGAGGTGCGCGCCCGCGCGGCCGACCCCGGCGGCGCGCGCCCGTGGCGCATCGCGGCGGGCCTCGGGATGCTCGTGCTGGCGCTGCTGCTGGTCTCCCGCCGCGTGGGCTTCCTGTTCAGCGACGTCCTGGTGTGGCCGGTGGTGCTGGCGGCCGCCGGCGCGGGGCTCATCTGGTACCGCAGCGCGTCCGGGCGACCCCGCGGCACGGCCGCCGGGACCGGGGGCCGCGCCCGCCAGCGGCTGATCCCGCTGACCCCGGGGCGCATCGCCCTGGGCGCGGGTCTGGTGGTGGGCGCCGTGACGGTGTTCCTGCTGTCGCTCGGCGTGGTGTCGGGGGTGCGCGACACCCTGCTGTGGGCGCTGGCGCTGACCGTCGCGCTGGCCCTGGTGCTCACGCCCGTCCTGTGGCGGCTGGCGGCAACCCTGGCCGAGGAGCGCGCCGAGCGCATCCGCACCCAGGAGCGGGCCGAGGTGGCGGCGCACCTGCACGACTCGGTGCTGCAGACCCTGGCGCTCATGCAGCGCCAGGCGGACGACCCGCGGGCCGTCGCCACACTGGCGCGGCGTCAGGAGCGCGAGCTGCGGGCCTGGCTGTGGGGCGGGCCCGGCGAGGAGGGGCCGGCGCGGTTCGGGGCGGCGCTGGAGGCCGCCGCCGCCGAGGTGGAGGCCGCGCACGGGGTGCCCATCGACGTGGTCACCGTCGGCGACCGGGAGCTCGACACGCGGACGGCGGCGTTGGTGGCGGCCGCACGGGAGGCGATGGTGAACGCCGCCAAGTTCGCGGCGCCCGGGCCCGTCTCGGTGTTCGCCGAGGCGGCGGACGGCGGCCTGGAGGTGTTCGTGCGCGACCGCGGGCCCGGGTTCGATCCGGCCGCCGTTCCCGCGGGCCGGTACGGGCTTCGTGACTCGGTGGTCGGCCGCATGGCCCGCCACGGCGGCACGGCATCGGTGCACAGCGGTCCCGATGGCACGGAGGTCGAGCTGCTGCTGCCCGGGGAGGCGCGGTGAGCGGGCCCCGGGTGGTGATCGTGGACGACCACGCCCTCTTCCGCGCCGGCGTGCGCGCGGAGCTGGAGGGCGCGGTGGCGGTGGTTGGCGAGGCCGGCGGGGTGGAGGAGGCGGTCGCCCGCGTGCTGGAGGTGGAGCCCGACGTGGTGCTGCTGGACGTCCACATGCCGGGCGGGGGCGGGGTGGAGGTGATCCGGCAGGTCGCGCTGGCGCGCCCGCCCACGCGGTTCCTGGCCCTGTCGGTGAGCGACGCCCCCGAGGACGTGATCGCCGTGGTGCGGGCGGGGGCCCGGGGCTACGTCACCAAGACGATCTCCGGCGCGGATCTTGCCGAGGCGATCCGCCGCGTCCACGAGGGCGACGCGGTGTTCTCCCCGCGCCTGGCCGGCTTCGTGCTGGACGCCTTCGCCGGCGCGCTGCCGGACGGCCCCGTGGACGACGCCCTCGACCAGCTCACCGCGCGAGAGCGGGAGGTGCTGCGCCACATCGCCCGCGGCTACCTCTACAAGGAGATCGCGTCGCGGCTCGGCATCTCGGTGAAGACCGTCGAGGCGCACGTGTCGGCGGTCTTGAAAAAACTCCAGCTCTCCACGCGCCACGAGCTGAGCCGGTGGGCCGTCGAGCGCCGCCTCGTGGAGTGATTCATGCGGTTACGAAAGACGAATTAATACGATCGCATTCGCATGAACCGGCCGATAGGCTGATTTCGCAAGACGTCCAGGGGCCGAGACGAACGACCAGGAAGGCGGCCGGGGAATGGATGGGATCGGGGCCGTCGCAGAGCGTTTTTTGCTCGCCGTGCTGGACAGGGGTGACCTCTCCGCGGTCGAGGAGATCTTCAGCCCGGACCACGTCCTCCACTACCCGCTGCTGCCGGATCTCCCCGACGGGCATGACGGTGTCCGCCAGCTCGTGACGCGCAAGCGCAGGGCCTTCCCCGACCTGGTGGTGCGCGTGGACGAGCTGCTCGTGCACGACCTCACCGTCGTGGCCCGGGCGACGTTGGGCGGCACGAACACCGGCGAGTCGATGGTGGCGCTGCCCACGACGGGCAAGAGCGCCATGACGCAGGGCATCTACTGGTTCCGGTTCCGGGAGGGCCGCGTCGCCGAGACGTGGGTCGGGATCGACTGCCTGGTGGTCGCGCTGCAGACGGGGGCGGTCATCCCCTCCGGAGAGCGGCTGACCACGCCCGACCCCGGCTGGATCTGATCCTCAGCGCACCGCCGGCACCGGGTTCCCGGCGCGGCCCGTGCGCGCGATGAACAGCGACGCGACGCCCGCGGCCACGCCCAGCACGCCCGCCGCCGTGAACGCCAGCACGTAGTCCCCCAGCGCCTCCCGCGCGGCCCCGGCCAGCCAGGCCGCGGCCGCCCCGCCGAGCATGTGGCTGCAGAAGATCCAGCCGAACACCATCCCGGCGCGATCGCGGCCGAACACCGCCGCGGTGAGGACCACGGTGGGCGGCACGGTGGCGACCCAGTCGAGGCCGTAGACGATCGCGAACGCCACCAGCGTCCACCCCGGGCCGGCGAACAGCGGCAGGAGCATCGCCAGCGACACCCCGCGCAGCGTGTAGTAGGCGAACAGCAGCCGCCGCGGGTCGACGCGGTCGGTGAGCCACCCCGACCCGGTGGCGCCGATGACGTCGAACACGCCGATCAGCGCCAGGATGCCCGCCGCCGTGACCTCCGGGATGGCGTGGTCGTGCGCCGCGGGCATGAAGTGGGATTGCACGGCGCCGTTGGTGGTCCACCCGCAGATGAAGAAGGTGCCGGCCAGCAGCCAGAAGTCCCGCACGCGCGCCGCGTCGCGCAGCACACGGAGGGGCGCGGTGAACGGGTTGCCCGGGGGCGGCGCGAGCGGCTCGGGCGCCTCGGTGGCCCCGTAGGGCAGCACCCCCGCGTCGGCGGGGTGGTCGCGCATGAACAGCGCGACGAACGGGACGGCCAGCCCCGCGAACACCGCCACCAGGCCGGCGGCCCACTGCCATCCCCGGGTGTCGGTGACCCACGCCAGCAGCGGCAGGAACACCAGGTTACCGGTGGCGAAGGCCCCCGTGAGGATCCCGGTCACCAGCCCGCGGCGCGCGACGAACCAGCGCGTGGCGACGATCGCCGAGAGCGGGATGGAGATGGCGCCGGTCGCCATGCCGATCACCGGGCCCCAGATGAGGTCCAGCTGCCACAGGCTGGTCATGCCGACGGTGAGCGCCGATCCGGCTCCCACCGCCGCCAGGGCCACCACCATGACCCGGCGGGGGCCCAGCCGCTCCACCAGGGCGGCCGCGAACGGCGCCATGAGCCCGTAGCAGACCAGGTTCACCGCGATCGCCACCGAGATCTCGTCCCGGCCCCAGCCGAACTCCTCCTGCAGGGGCACCACGAACACGCCGATGGTGGAGCGGAAGCCCTGGGCGGCGAGCAGGGTGAGGAACGTGACCCCGGCGACGATCCACGCCGGGTGGATCCGTCGGGGCGCGGGGCCGGCGGACATCGCGCGAGGCTACTCCGGCGCGCCGCGGCACGCCGGAGCCCGGCATGTGAGAATCCCGCCCGTGACCGATTCCGATGTGATGACCATCGTGGCCGACGCCGGGCGCGCGGCGCGCGCGGCCGCCCCCAGCCTCGCCGCGGCCTCCGATGACGCCCTCACGGCCGCCCTGGACCGCATGGCCGCCCTGCTGGAGTCGCGCCGCGACCCCGTCTTGGCGGCCAACGCCGCGGACATCGCCGCCCTGGACCCGTCCTTCCCCGAGGCGATGCGCGACCGCCTGCGCCTGGACGCCGACCGCATGACGGCGATGGCCGGCCAGATCGCCACGCTGGCGGCGGCGGCGTTCCCCGAGACGGTCGTGGCCACCCGCGAGCTGCCGGGCGGCCTGATGCTGGAGGAGCGGCGCCGGCCGGTGGGCGTGATCGGCGCCAACTACGAGGCCCGGCCGAACGTCACCATCGACGTGGCCTCCCAGCTCGTGAAGTCGCGGAACGCCGGCGTGCTGCGCACCGGCGGCGCGGCCATCCGCTCGGCGACCGCGCTGATGGACGAGGTCGTGGCCCCGGCCCTCGAGCACGCCGGCCTGGACGGGCGCGCCATCCAGCTGGTGCGCACCGCCGACCGCGCGGCCGCGCGGGCGCTGGTGTCCCACCCCGGGCTCATCCCCCTGGTCATCATCCGCGGCAGCGGCCCCACCACGCGCGAGCTCTCCGCCCACGGCGCCGCGCACGGCGTGCGCACGCTGGCCCACGCCGACGGCGGCGGCGTGCTGTACCTGGACACCCACGCCGAGGCCGAGATGGCGCGGACCCTGGTGCGCACCTCCCTGGACCGCCTGGGGGTGTGCAACCGGCTCAACCTGCTGCTCATCGCCGAGGACCGCTGGGACGACCTGCTGCCCCTGGTGCGGTCCGAGCTGGACGCCCTCGGCATCCACGCCGCGCTGCCGCCCCACGACCGCCCGCGCGGCTACGAGTGGGCGCTGGACGAGGGCAACGAGGGGAACGTCACCATCGACCGGGTCGCCTCGGCCGAGGAGGCCGCCCGCATCGCCAACGACGAGACCTCCGGCCTCGCGGCGGGCATCTGCACGGCCGACGCGGCCACGGCGAACCGCTTCATCGACGCCTATGCGGGGACCGGGGCGTTCTGGAACGCCACCACCCGGCTGCTCGACGGCTTCAAGCTGCTGGCGGCGCCCGAGACGGGCATCAACGTGGACCACGTGCCCGGCCCCCGCGGACCGGTGACGTTCCGCGACCTGGCGCTGCGGCAGTTCGTGGTGCGGCCGGCCTAGCCGGGCGGTCCGAGCCTGGCGCCGGCCGGGCCGGCGCGCGACACTGCCCGGATGCGCTTCGCCGGGCTCCCGCACAACCCGCCCCTCACCCGGGCCATCGTGAGCGGCCTGCTCGGCCGGCTGCCGCTGGTGATGATGATGCTCTCGCTGGTGCTGCTGGTGCGGGGTCTGGGGCACCCCTACTGGGTGGTCGGGATCACCACCGGTTGCCTGGTGTGCGGCACGGCGCTCGCCGCGCCGTTCCTGGGGCGGCTGGCCGACCGGGTGGGCGCCGTGCCGGTGCTGGTGGTCTCCACCCTCGGGGCCGGCTCGGGGCTGCTGGTGATCGCCGCCATCCCGGAGCGGCTTGGGCCCGCCGGGCTCGCCGCGCTCGCCTTCGTGGTGGGCGCCTCGGAGCCGCCGGTGAACGCGGTGCTGCGGGCGTCGATCCCGAGGCTGGCCGGGGACGACGGGCTGCAGGGGGTCTACGCCGTGGAGGCGGCGCTGCAGGAGGTGCTGTTCGTCGTGGGGCCGCCCCTGGTGGCGCTGATCGTGCTGGTGTCCTCGCCGCGGGTGGCGCTGGCGACGTGCGGGGTCGTCCTCATCGTGTCGGTGGCCTGGTTCACCGTGGTCGTGCGGCCCCACGTGGCGCCGGGACGGCCGCGCACCGGGCCGTCGGTGCTGTCCTCCCGCGGCCTGCGCCTGCTGGTGGGCACGTTCGGGCTCATCGGGATCATGTTCGGGGCCATCGACATCTCCACCGTCGCGAGCCTCGACGTGCACGGCCACCGCGACCTCGCCGGGCTGGCGCTGGGCGTGTGGGCCGTGGGCAGCCTGGTCACCGGGGTCCTGGTGGCGCGGCGGCTGCGGGTGCCGGCGTGGCGCCGGCTGCCCTGGCTGCTGGGCCTGATGGCGGCGCTCACGGCGCCGCTGATCCTGCTGCAGGCCGAGCCGGTGCTGCTGTTCGGCGGCCTGCTGCTGCAGGGCTGCTGCATCGCGGCGTCGCTGGGAACGGTCTTCGAGCTGGTGCCGAGCGTCGCGACCGAGGAGGGCCTCACCGAGGCCTTCGCCTGGACCAGCTCGTTCATCCTCGCCGGCTTCGCCGTGGGCGCGGCGGTGTCGGGAACGCTCACCGAGCTTGGCGGGGCGGGGGCCGGGTTCGCCCTGGCCACCGCGGCCCCGCTGGCGGCGACGCTCCTCGCCCGGGCCGTGTCGTCGGAGGCCCGGCCCGCCGTCGCGGTCGCATGACCGCCGCCGGGCGGCGGCCGGTCGCCGTCGTGATGACCGCCGCCTTTGCGGCGCGGCTGCCGTACGTGATGGTGAGCCTGGTCATGGTCCTGCTGTTGCGGGCGGCCGGGTACGGCTATGGGGCGGTGGGGGTGGTGGTGGCCGCCTACGTGGTGACCACCGGCCTCGCATCGCCGCTGGTGGGGCGGGTCGCCGACCGGGTCGGCGCGCCGCCGGTGCTGCTGGCGAGCGGCGTGTCGTGCGCCGCCGGGCTGGCCGTGATGGCGCTGTTCGCGCGCGAGCTGGGCACCGGCGGGCTCATCGCGGTGGCCGCGGTCACGGGCGCCGTGGCCCCGCCCATCACCGCGGTGCTGCGCGCCGCGATCCCCGGCCTGGTGCCGCCGGAGGCACGCGCCACCGTCTACGGGCTCGAGGCCGCACTGCAGGAGATCCTCTTCGTGGTGGGCCCCCTGCTGGTGGTGGTGGCCGTCGCCCTGTTCGACGCCCGCAGCGCGATGCTCATGGTCGCCGGGCTGCTCACCGCACTGGTGACGGTGTTCGCCGGCGTCGTGCGCGCACGGTCGGCGCCGGCCGAGCGCGGGCACGGCTGGGCGATGCGCTCGGCGGACCTGCGGCGGCTGGTGGTGGTGTACGGCCTGCTGGGCCTCTGCTTCGGATCGGCCGAGCTCGCGATCATCGCGGTGCTGGACGACCACGGGCACCGCGAGCTCTCCGGGGTGCTGATCGCCTGCTGGGCGGGCGGGAGCCTGTTCGGCGGGCTGGTGGTGGCCCGCCGGGCCCGTCGCGCACCCCACCTGCGGCTGCCCTCACTGCTGATCGCGCTGACGGGGCTCACCGTCCCGCTGGCGCTGATGGCGGTGCACCCCGCGCTGCTGGCGGGCGGCCTGGTGCTGCAGGGGGTGGTGATCGCGCCGGCGCTGGGGACCATCTACGAGATGGTCCCGGACGTCGCGCCGGACGGTCTGCTCACGGAGGCGTTCGGGTGGGGGAGCAGCTTCGTGTACGCGGGCGTCGCGGCCGGGAACGCGGCGGCCGGGGCGCTCGCCGGGCCCACCGGGCCCGCGTCGGGGTTCGTGATCGCGGTGGTCGCCCCGCTGCTGGCGCTGCCGGTCGCGGTCTCGTTGCGCCGGACCGTCCGTCATCGCGCCGGGGCGGGCGGCTGAGGCCTCGCGCGCGTCGGGATCCTCATGGCCATGCGGATCCGGGCGGTGCTCGCAGCCCAGGGCCGATCGCCCGGGGAGAAAAGTACCATCGTCGTTACCCAAAACCCCCCGACGGACCGATGTCGTGAGATAAGGTGCGCCGAACATGGGCCACATGATCCAGGTCGATTCACTCACCAGGCGCTTCGGCGAGGTCACCGCCGTCGACCGCGTGGACCTGACGGTGGACGAGGGCGAGGTCCTCGGCCTGCTGGGTCCGAGCGGGTGCGGCAAGACCACCATGCTGCGCCTCATCGCGGGCTTCGAGCGTCCCGACGGGGGCAGCCTGCGCCTCGACGGGCACGAGGTGGCGGGCGAGGTCTGGCTGCCGCCGGCACAGCGCCGCGTGGGCCTCGTGTTCCAGGACTACGCGCTCTTCCCGCACCTCACCGTCGCCGAGAACGTGGGCTTCGGGCTCCCGCGCCGTGAGCGCCGCGCCCGCGTCGCGGACCTCTTGGGCCGCATGGGCCTCTCGGAGATGGGCGACCGTCACCCGCACCAGCTCTCGGGCGGGCAGCAGCAGCGCGTCGCCGTCGCGCGCGCCCTCGCGCCGCGGCCGCGGGTCGTGCTGCTGGACGAGCCGTGGAACACCCTCGACTCGCAGCTGCGCGCCGAGCTGCGCGGCGAGATCATCGCCACCCTGCGCGCCGAGGGCGTCACGGTGGTGCTGGTGACGCACGAGATCGAGGAGGCCTTCTCGCTCACCGACCGGATCGTGCTGATGCGCGGCGGCCGGATCGAGCAGGTGGGCTCCGCCGAGGAGCTGTACTACCGGCCCTGCTCGCGCTGGGCGGCGAGCTTCGTGGGCGACGCCAACTTCCTGCCGGCCGAGCGGGCCTGCACCCTGCTGCACGACTGCGGGGTCCACTGCCCGCTGTCGCCCACCGGCTGCGGCCACGTGCTGGTGCGGCCCGAGCTCGTGGAGCCGGTGCCGGACCTGGCCGGCAGCGCCCGGATCGTGGAGCGCGAGTTCCGCGGCCACGACGTCTGGTACCGCATCCGCCTGGCTGACGGCTCGGAGCTGTGCGCGCAGCGGCCCTCCACCGAGGCCGTGGCGGTCGACTCCTCCGTGCGGCTGCGCGTGCACCAGGCGCCCGCCGGCCTGGCGCTCATCGAGGACTAGCCGGCGCGGCGGGGACGCCCCGACGCCGACAACCACCAGGAGGCAGTGCGTGACGCGTGGAACCCGGATGATCGTCGGCGCCGTCGTGGCCCTGGCGGTGGTCGCCGGCCTCGGCTGGCTGATCTTCGGCCGGGGTGAGAGCGGCCCGGTCGTGAACGTCTACTCGGCGCGCTCCCACTACGGGACCGAGGCGGTCTTCAAGCGCTTCACCGAGGAGACCGGCATCCGGGTGGAGATCCTGGGCGGTGAGCCGGGCGCGCTGGTGGACCGCATCGCGGCCGAGGGCGAGCGGACGAAGGCCGACCTGCTCATCACCACCGACGCCGGCTTCCTGTGGAAGGCCACCGAGGAGGGGCTGCTGGCCCCGGTCACCAACGCCGCGCTCGAGACGGCCGTCCCCGAGAACCTGCGCGACGCCCAGGGCCGCTGGTACGCGATCGCCCTGCGGGCCCGCACCGTCATGCGCTCCACCGAGCGGGTGACCGAGGCCCAGGCGCCGGCCACCTACGCCGCCCTCGGCGACGCCCGGTGGAAGGGCAGGTTGTGCCTGCGCACCTCCAACAACGTCTACAACCAGTCGCTGGTCGCCACGCTCATCGCCGACCGGGGCGAGGCGGCCGCGCAACGGATCCTCGAGTCCTGGATGGCGAACGACCCCATCATCCTGGGCTCCGACACCGAGGTGCTGGAGGCCATCGCCGCGGGCCGCTGCGACGTGGGGCTCACCAACACCTACTACCTCGGCAACAAGCTCAGGGAGGACGCCGCCTTCCCGGTGGCGCCCGTGTGGGCCGACCAGGACGCGGGCGGCACGCACGTGAACGTCTCCGGTGTGGGGCTCACCACGGCGGCCACGCACCGCGAGGACGCGATCCGGCTCATGGAGTACCTGCTCACCCCCGAGGCCCAGCGGCTCATCGCCGAGGGGAACTCCGAGTACCCGGTCCTGGAGGGCGTGCCCTCGGCCGAGTGGATCCGGGGCTGGGGCGACTTCACCGCCGACACCCGGCCCATCGTCCGGGCCGGTGAGTTCCAGGCCCAGGCGGTGCAGCTGATGAACGAGGTCGGGTGGAAGTAGTGCGGCACCCGTGAGCGCACGGGCCGCCGGGCGCGGCCCGGCGCTCATCCCGGCCGTCGCGATCGCGGCGGCCGCGCTGGTCGCGCTGCCCATGCTGGTGCTGGTGGGCAGCCTCGCCAGCCCCGCCTCCGGCACGTGGTCGCGGCTGTGGGACACCCTCCTGCCGGAGGCGATCCTCAACACCGTGCTGCTGGCCATCGGCGTCGGCGCGGGGACCCTGGTGATCGGCACGGCCCTGGCCATGCTGGTGGTGTTCTACGACTTCCCGGGGCGCCGCATCCTGGAATGGGCGCTGGTGCTGCCCCTGGCGATGCCCGGCTACGTGCTCACGTTCGTGCTGCTGCGCGAGTGGGACGGCCAGGGGGCGGTGCCGTCGGCCCTGCGGGCGGTGTTCGGCGACGACGGCCTGCGCTCGCTGCCGGGGGCGATCATCGTCCTCTCGCTGGTGCTGTACCCCTACGTGTACGTCCTGGCCCGCAGCAGCCTGGCCGGCCAGTCCCGCAGCGAGCTGGAGGCCGCGCAGAGCCTGGGCCTCAGCCGCGGCCGCGCCATCGTGCGGGTGGCCCTCCCCACGGCGCGCCCGGCCATCGCCGCGGGCGTCGCGCTCTCGGTGATGGAGGCCATCGCGGATTTCGGCACCGTGAACCTGCTGCGCGTGCAGACGCTCACCGAGGCGGTCTACCGCACCTGGTACGGGGAGTTCGACCGCCAGGGCGGCACGCAGCTGGCGAGCCTGCTGCTGCTGTTCGCGGTGATGCTGCTCACCATGGAGCGGCTGGGCCGTGGCCGGGCCCGCTACGAGCAGTCGCTGCGCAGGGGCACCGCCGGGGCGCCCGTGCCGCTCACCGGCGCGCGGCGCTGGGCGGCCACCGCGGGGCCGGTGGCGCTGCTGACGCTCATCGTCATCGGCCCGGGGCTGCGGCTGCTGGTGTGGGCGGTCCAGACCATCCGCGACGAGGGCGTCGCGGGCTACGGTGAGCTCGCCGGCGCGAGCCTGCTGCTGGGCCTCTCGGCCGCGGCGGTCGCGTGCCTGGTGGGCACCGTGGTGGCCTTCGCGATGCGCAGCCGCCCGTCCCGCCCGCTGACGGTGGCCGCGCGGGTCGCGGGCTCGGGCTACGCCCTGCCCGGGGCGGTGGTGGCCGTGGCGGTGATCACGGTCTACGAGTGGACCGACGACCGCCTGCTCGACCTGGGCCGCCAGCTGGGCAGCGAGCCGGGGCTGCTGCTCACCGGCACGGCCCTGGGCCTGGTGCTCGCCTACCTGGTGCGGTTCATGTCGGTGGCGCTGAACGCCGCGGAGGCGCACATGACCCGCATCCCGCGACGCCTGGACGAGGCCGCCGAGAGCCTGGGGGTGACCGGCCTGGCCGCGCTGCGGCGCGTGCACCTGCCGTTGCTGCGCCCGGGGATCGCCGCGGCCTTCCTGCTGGTGTTCGTGGACGTCATCAAGGAGCTGCCGATCACGGCCCTGCTGCGCCCGTTCGGCTGGGACACGCTGGCGGTGGGGATGTGGCAGGCCACCAGCGACGCGCGGTATGACGCGGCGGCGCTGCCGGCGCTGACGATCGTGCTGGTGGGGATCCTGCCCGTGGTGCTGCTGGTCCGCGCGTCTCGGGTGGACCTGCCGGGCTGACCCGACCTCAGGCCCCGGCGACCACCCGTGGGTGGTCCCGCCAGGCCGGCATGCGCGCCATGTAGGCCAGCGTCTCGCGCTCGGCCTGCTCGCGGCTGAGCGATGGGTTCTCGTGCGTGGCCCATCCCACCATCCGGCGGAAGCGGACCTCGAAGTCCTGCAGGCGGCCGTCGGCGTCCACGCAGTGGGGGCAGTAGATGCCGTCGTCGATGGCCATGCCGCAGCTCTGGCAGGGGTGGCTCATGCGGGGTCCTCCGATCGGTGGTCGTCTGAAGCGAGGGCGCGGTGCAGGTCGTCGAGCGCGGCGATGACCGCCGCGCGCCGTGCGGGGTCCAGCCGGGCGGCCGCGGCGCGCAGGCGGCGGTCGTCCAGCACCTGGAGCGCGTCGTCCAGGGCGGCCCGCCCGGCGTCCGACAGCCACACGAGGATGCGCCGGCCGTCCTGCGCGTCGGGGCGGCGGGCCAGCAGGCCACGTTCCTCGAGCGCGGCGACCTTGGCGCTGAGCGTGGACGGCGCGCGCGCCATGTGGGCGGCCATCTCGGTGAGCGTGAGCGGCCCCGCCTGGGCGAGATGCAGCAGCAGGGCCGTGGTCTCGGGCGAGGTCCGCTCGCGCGCGTCGGGGATGCGCCGGGCCCCGCGGCGGTAGACGTCGCGGAACAGGTCGTTCGCGCGCGCGGCGAAGGTGGCGTCGTCCATGGGCCGATTCTCGTGGCGGGGCGGGCGTTCGAACAGTCCGAAGGATCACGCCGGCGCATGGGCATTCCCTCGCGGCCCGGCTCAAGGCGCACGCGAACGGCGCCGATGGACTGATGCCACGGTGAGCGCCCGGGGGCCGTCGCCCCCAACCCTCATCGCGGTGCGGTCCACCCGAACGGACTCAGGGGTGTCGGTGCTTCACGGACGACGGCGTCACCAGCAGGGCTTCGCGTTGATCGAGGTGCTGGTCAGCATCCTCATCCTCGCGATCGTCGCCGGGGCCATCTTCCAGGGCTTCGCGGCCTCGTCGGCGCAGGTCGGCAAGTCGCGGCTGGACTCGGTGTCCAGCAAGCTCGCGGCCGGCGCGCTCGAAGAGGCCCGGAACATGCGGTACGACGACGTGGGCACCGTGGGCGGCAACCCGCCGGGCACGCTCAGCAGCACCGTGAACCGCGTGGTGAGCGGCACGACGTTCCGAATCGACACCAGCGTCGTCTACGTCGACGACCCCGCCCAGGGGCGCCCGCAGACGTACGTGAACTACAAGAAGGTCACGATCAGCGTGACCCCGCAGGTGCCGCTGGGCACGGCGATCACGGCGAGCACCATCATCTCCCCGCCGAACTACGCGGCGATCTCCGGCAAGGCGACCGCCGTGGTGACCGTGGTGGACGCCGTCACCGACGATCCGCTGCCCGGCGCCACGGTGACCCTCAACGGCAGCACCTCGCCCACGCGCATCGACTCCACCGACGCCAACGGCAAGGCGGTGTTCGCCGGGCTGCTGCCCAGCGCGACCTCGGTCACCAGCCCGCAGTACTACTACGTGGCCTCGGCGGCCCGCGCCGGGTACCTCACGCACCCGGACACGCCGGTGACCACGACCCGGGAGAACCTGACCGCGTCCCAGACGTGGCAGGTCACGATCAAGATGTACAAGCCGGCCACGATCAACGTGAACCTGGTGGACAGCGCGACCGGGCTGCCGGTGACCGAGCGGTCCGACATCACCGTCACCAGCCCGGCGCCCACGTCGATCGCGCAGACGTTCACGACCTTCACCGGGGCGCTCACGGCGACCACGCTCGGCGGCAACCCCATCGTGCCGAACCTGAGCCCCTTCACGGTCGCCACGCGCACCGACTGCTACGCGGACGCCACGCAGAACGCGGCCGTGCCGGCGGGCTATCCCACCAACACCAGCCACACGTTCACCATCCCGCTCACGCGCGCGGCCGGCGGCTGGCTGGACGTGTGGGTGCGGCGCAACGGCACCGGCGCGCCGATCGGCAACGCCAGCGTCCAGGTCTCGGGCGGCCCCAGCAGCATGGCGCCGCTGGCCCGCACCACCGACGCCAACGGCTACACCCGGTTCTGCCTGCCCGTCTCCGGCACGGTGAACTACACGGTGTCGGCGACCGCCAGCGGCTTCGGGTCCGGCAGCCTGCCCGCGGCGATCACCTCCAACGCCACCACCCCGATGACGCTGCTGCTGGTGGCGGGCTCCACCGGCACGGTGCGGCTGCGGATGAACCCGGTGGCGGCCAACGTGCTGGTGCGGCTGCAGGCGGCCACCGGCACCTATGACGCCACCCAGTACACCAACGCCAGCGGCTTCGCGGACTTCACCAACCTGGCGATGGGCAACTACGTCGCGTACTTCGCGACCGGCTTCTCCAGCGGCAACCCGGTGTGGAGCGGCGGCAAGCCCGTGAGCCTGGCGACCACGAGCCGCCTGGACGTGACCCTCCCGTGAGCCGGCGCCCCCGCAACGCCGGCTTCACGCTCCCGGAGCTGCTCATCGGGATCATCCTGATGGGGATCTTCGGGCTCACCCTGGTGGCCTTCTACAGCGTCAGCCTGAACTCGGCGACCACGAACGAGAACCAGGCCAAGTCCCAGAGCGAGGGCCGCAGCGCCCTGAGCCGGCTCTCGGGTGAGCTGCGCCAGGCGATCTCGCCGGACGCCGGGGTGACGCCGCCGATCCAGTCGCTGAACACCACCTCGGTGGTCTTCTACTTCGACGGCACGCGCGACCCCAGCGACATCACGCCGTTCCCCCAGCGGGTCCGCTACCAGGTCGTGAGCGGCCAGCTCGTGCGGGACGCGGCCAACCCGGTCGGCGCCGCGCCGCCGTACAGCTGGACCGCCTACGGACCGCAGGAGGTCGTGGCGACCGGCGTGCAGACCACCAACCCGCTCTTCGCCGCCAGCGATGTGAGCGGCACCGCGCTCGGGGCGAGCCTCACCTCGCCGGGCACCGCGGCCATCGCCGAGATCCGCATCCGCCTGACCCTCGGTTACCGCACCGGGCAGTCCAACTCCACCCTGGAGCTCACCACCGATGTCGTTCCCCGGAACCCCCGCACCGACTGACCCGCGGCGGCCGCGCCGCCGCCTGCAGTCGGGCCAGAGCATGATCTCGGTGATCGGCCTCACCAGCATCGTCGCGCTGCTGGTGATCGCCAGCCTGTCCTGGGCCAAGAGCGGGACCAACCAGTCCACGCGCACCGCCCGTGGCGACCTGGCCCTCCAGGCCGCCGAGGCCGGCGTGCAGCTCTACATCTCGCGCATGGTGGAGGATCCGCGCTACTACCGGCGCTACGTGGACACGGCCGAGGACCCGCGCACCAACACCACTGCCGGCGGCATCGTGACCCCGGGCAACCCGTGGCCCACCGGCAACAACTGGTCGTACTCGGGGCCGCCCACCACCTGGGTGCCGCTGCAGAACGCCCGCTTCGGCCAGGCCAGCTACAGCCTGCGCGTGAGCCCGGTGCCGTCGGACCCGAACGCGGTGCTGGTGCAGTCCACCGCGCGCGTCATGCCGTCCGGCGGCAACAACCCGGTCGTCAAGTCCGTGCAGGCCCGCATCCAGCCCATCTCCATCGCCGACTTCCAGATGATCGCCGACGCGAACATCATCTACGGCAGCACCGCGACCACCACCGGCAAGCTCTACTCCTCCGGCGACATCATCCACGGCGGCACCGCGCTGGCGCCGGTGTACGCCCGCAACCTCGCCTGCCGGTCCGGCGGCGGCTCCTGCAGCTCCTCCGGGGCCACCTCCACCGGGTTCCAGGGCGGGGCGTTCGACCGGACGACCACGCCCTCGTTCGCCGACAAGTTCCCGACGCCGATCGACTTCACCTCGTTCACCCAGGACCTGGTGGACATCAAGGCCGCCGCACAGGCCACCGGCGTGTACCGCAACGACGCCACGGCCAACGGCTGGATGGTGCAGTTCCTGGCGGCCGGCCAGGTGCGGATCTGGAAGATCACCGGCTCGAGCAACCTGGGCGTCACGGTCAACGCGCTGCAGTGTCCCACCACCGTGACCATGCCCGGCGGGGCGACGCCCTTCTACATGTACTTCGAGCAGCCGGCGGTCATCGGCAACGGCAACAACCTCACCGACTCCTGCAGCGCCACGACGGGGACGCGGGCGTCGGTGGTGGACGGCCAGGTGACGCTCGCCAGCCGCACGAACATCTACATCGGCAACAACATCAGCTACGAGACCGACGGCGACGACGTGCTGGGCCTGGTGGCCGGCGGCGAGATGATCATGGCCGAGAACTCGCCGACCAACCTGAACTGGCGGGCGGCGACCCTGGCGCAGAACGGGCAGTGGCGCACCAACACGGGCTCCACCAGCAAGACCTCGCTGGTCTTCACCGGATCCACCGCCACCTCCGACGGCGGCTACGCATCGATGTTCGCCAGCCGCACCTACAACTACGACACCACGCTGCAGTCGCTGCGTCCCCCGCTGTTCCCGACCATCGAGGGCAGCTGGGGCGTGTCGTACTGGCGCGAGGTCAACCCGCCGAGCTGATCCCGGGGCCGGCCGGCCGCCCTATCTGCGGGCGAGCCGGCCGATGGCCGCCATGAGCTCGTCGGTGAGCGCGTCGCGCCGCTCCGGGTCGGCCGTGAGCAGGCCGTTGCGGACGTGGGCGTCCACCAGCGCCAGGGCCACCTTGTCGAGCGCCGCCTGCGCCGCGCTGATCTGCTGCAGCACGTCGATGCAGTAGCGGTCGTCCTCGACCATACCGGCGATGCCGCGCACCTGCCCCTCGGCCCGGCGCAGCCGCGTGAGGATCTTCGCCCGGTCGGCCGAGTAGTGGCCGCTGCCCTGCGGGGTATCGGTCTCCATGCGGCGACATTGACATACCCCCATGGAGTATGCAAGCCTGACGCCGGCAGATACTCCCCACCAGTATTGGAGGGCACATGACGACCACCCGGACCCGCGGGTCGCACCCGCCGCACCACGCCGAGGCCGACCGCGCGAGCTGGCGCCTGGCGATGACCGCCACCGCCCACTGCCTCACCGGCTGCGCCATCGGTGAGGTGCTGGGACTCGTCATCGGCACCGCCCTCGGCTGGGGGACCGTCCCGACCATCGCGCTGGCCGTGGGGCTGGCCTTCCTGTTCGGCTACGCCCTCACCTCGCTCCCGCTGCTGCGGGCGGGCCTGCCCCTCGGCCGCGTGGCCGCCTTGGCGCTCGCCGCGGACACCGTGTCGATCGCCGTCATGGAGATCGTCGACAATGGGGTGATGCTGACGTGGCCGGGAGCGATGGATGCGGGGCTGGGCGATCCCCTGTTCTGGGGCGTCCTGGCGTTCGCGCTGGCCGTGGCGTTCGTGGTCACCGTCCCGGTGAACCGGGCGTTGATCTCCCGCGGCCGGGGGCACGCCGTCGTGCACGCCCATCACTAGGCGCCACCGGAGGGCGGCCGGGTGATCCAGACCTCCCTTGCCGCCCTCCTGATCATCCTCGCCGGCATGGCGATGCGCCGGCGCGGCCTGCTCCGCGAGGAGCACGCCGACGGCATGGTGAACATCGTGTTGTACCTGGCGATGCCGGCCCTGGTGTTCCTCATCACCGCGCGGGCCGAGCTGCCGGCGGCGCTGCTGCTGGTGCCGGTGGCCGGGTTCGCGATCCACGCGGTGCTGCTGGCGCTGGCCTTCGGGTTCGCGCGGGCCCGCGGCATGGACCGCCCGCGCACCGGGGCCTTCGTGACCGCCACCGCGGTGGGCAACACCGGGTTCTTCGGCCTGCCGCTCATCGCCGCCAGCGGCGAGGGGTTCTCCCTGCCCGCCGCCGTGATGTTCGACAGCCTCGCGACGGCCGTCATCACCTGGACCTCCACGGTGGCCATCGCGACGGCGTTCGGGGCGGCGGGGGAGGGACGCCCCCGGGTGGACTGGGCGGGGCTGGGCCGGGGGCTGGCCCTGCCCCCCACCTGGGCGCTGGCGGCAGGGCTGGCGTGGAACCTCTCCGGCGCGGGGGAGCTGCCGGTGGTGGTGGAGCGGCCCATGGAGATCCTGGGCGCCGCGGTGCTGCCGCTGGTGATGGTCTACGCGGGCGTGGTGTTCGACCTCCGGGGGCTGCGCCCGAACATGGCCGACATCGCCGCGATCACCGTGATCCGGCTGGGGCTGGGCGGCCTGGTGGGCCTGGGGGTGGGATCCGCCCTGGGGCTGTCCGGGGACGACCTGCACACCGTCGTGGTGATGGCCGCGATGCCCACGGCGATGATGTCGCTGGTGCTGGGCGACCGGTACGGTCTGCGCCGCGACGTGCTGGCCGGGGCGGTGGTGGTGACGACCCTGCTGTGCACCATCACCCTTCCCATCGTCCGCTGGCTGGTGCTGTGACCGTGAACCCCGTGCCCTTCGGCGACCGCCTCGCGCAGGCCGTCGCGACCCGCTCCTCCCAGGTCGTGCTTGGTCTGGACCCCGATCCGCGCATCGCCGGCGAGGGCCCCGAGGCGGTCCGCGGCTTCTGCGAGGGGCTGCTGCGGGCCGCCGCGCCCGCCTGCGTGGCCGTGAAGCCCCAGTTCGCCTGGTTCGAGCGGCTGGGCGCGCCCGGCTGGGAGCTGGTGCGGCACCTGGCGGAACTGGCCGGAGAGCTCGGCCTGCTGGTGATCGCCGACGCCAAGCGCGGGGACATCGGGGTGACGGCCGGCGCCTACGCCGAGGCGCTGCTCACCGGCCCGTTCGACGCGCTCACCGTGAACCCCATGCTCGGCTCCGACGCGGTGGAGCCGTTCGTCGCGGCCGCCCGCGGCACCGGGCGCGGCCTGTTCGTGCTGGTCCGCACCTCCAACCCCGGCGCCGCCGAGCTGCAGGACCTGGAGCTGGCCTCCGGCGGGCCGTGGCACGAGGCCGTCGCCGCGAAGGTCGCCGGATGGGGCGCGGCGGGCGTGGGCGCCGCGAGCCTGTCCGACGTGGGCGCGGTGGTGGGCGCCACGGTGCCGGGGCATCTGGCCCGCCTGCGCGGGCTCATGCCGCAGCAGCCGCTGCTGATCCCCGGGGTGGGCGCGCAGGGCGGCCGTCCGGAGGACCTGGGACCGGCGTTCACCACCGGCCGCGCGGGGGCCGTCGTGGCCGCGAGCCGCTCGATCATGACCGCCGCCGACCCGCGGGCCGCGGCGGAGGACCTGCGCGAGCGGCTGTGGGAGGTCTCCGGCTAGCGCCGCGCCGCGCGCGCCGCGGCGCGCACGCCGGCCTGGGTGACGGTGACCAGCGGGCTGCCCCGGTGGTGCCCCCGGACCGGCCCGAGCCCGTAGCCGCGCTCCCGCACCTCACGCCGCGGCGCGCGCGGTGTGCCGCCCAGCGGGATCACCCGCAGCAGCCGCCGGCGGGGGCCCGCCCACACGAACACGCGGGTGGGGCGCACCTCCACGCCGCCCAGCGGCCACACCTGCAGGCACAGGCTGCGCTCGAGCTGGACGGGCACCGGCGCGGCGGGGGGTGCGGAATGCCTGCGGATCTCCGGTGGAACCGGTTGGTAGGCTCGGCCCGTGATCGGCGGACTCCGGCGACCTGCCCTGCTCGCGACCGCGGCCCTGGTCCTGGCCGCGCCCGTGGCGACCGCCGCGGCGCCCACCCCGGCGGCCCGCGCCTGGATCCTGGTGAACCCGGCGACCGACGAGGTGCTGGCGTCGCGGAACGCGGACATGAGGCTTCCGATGGCGAGCACGACCAAGATGATGACGGCCCTGGTGGCTGTCGAACGTTCGCGGCCCGATCAGCGCGTCCTCATCCCCGCCTCCGCGGCGGCCGTGGGGGAGTCCTCCGCGCAGCTCGTGGCGGGTGAGCGGCTGCGGATGCGCGACCTGCTGGCGGGGGTCCTCGTGGCCAGCGGGAACGACGCCTCCGTCGCCGTGGCGGACGCCGTCGCGGGCTCGCAGGCCGGCTTCGTGCGGCTCATGAACGCCCGCGCGGCGGCGCTGGGCCTGCGCAACACGCGCTTCGCGAACCCGCACGGGCTCGACGCCCCGCGGCACTACTCGAGCGCCCGCGACCTGGCGACGACCGGCGAGGCGCTCATGGCCGTGCCCGAGCTGCGGGCGATCGTGGCCAACCGCACGGCGGTCATCCCCGGGCCCGGGGGCGCGGGCCGCAGGGTCCTCGAGAGCCACAACCTGCTCCTGGACATCGACCCGGATGCGGACGGCATCAAGACGGGGAATACCGACAGGGCCGGCTACACGCTGGTTGCGCACGCCACGCGGGAGCGGCTGGGCATGGACCTCTACGCGGTCATCCTCGGCTCCACCGGCGAGGTGCAGCGGGCCCGGGACGCCAAGCGCCTGCTGGACTGGGGGTTCCGCCAGTACGCGCGCCCGGTCCTGGTGGAGCCCGGCAGCCCGGTGGTGCGCGTGGCGGTGAAGGACCGGCCCGGCGTGACGTTGCTGCTGCGCGCCGGCGGCGAGCCCCTGCGCGCGACGATCCGTCTGGGGCGCCCCGTGCGGGAGGCGATCGAGGCGCCGAGGGCCGTCGTGGCGCCCGTCAGCGACGGGCAGGTGGTGGGACGCGTCGTGATCCGCCAGGATGGTCGTGCGCTGGGAACCCGACCGCTGCTCGCGGAGCAGGACGTCGCGGCCCCCGGAGTGGTGGAGCGTCTGCGGTCCGGCCTGTCGGCCCTCTTCTCATGATCGTCACCGTCACACTCAACGCGGCCCTCGACCGCACCCTCAGCGTCCCCAACTTCCAGCCCGGGGCACGGAACCGCGCGTCCGACGCGCTCACCCTGCCCGGCGGCAAGGGCGTGAACGTGGCCAGGGCGCTCAAGCGCCTGGGCGAGCCGGTCATCGCCACGGGCCTGGCGGGCGGGCGCACCGGCACCTCGATCATCGAGGGGCTCACCGAGGAGGGCATCCTCAACGACTTCGTGCGGATCCGCGGCGAGTCCCGCACCTCGACCGCCGTGATCGACCCGAACGGCCGCCAGACCGAGATCATCGAGTACGGGCCCGCGATCACCGAGGACGAGCTCCGGACGCTGATGGAGAAGATCCGGTACCTCGCCCGCGGCGCGGACATGTTCGTGCTGTCGGGTTCGCTGCCCATCGACGTGCCCGAGGACTTCTACGCCGGCGTCATCCGCGAGCTGCGCGGCCGCGTGTTCATCGCGCTGGACGCCCAGGGCACCCCGCTGCGCGCCGCGGTGGGCGCCGACCCCGACCTGGTGAGCCCGAACGCCCGCGAGGCCGAGGAGATCGTGGGCTACGAGTTCAGCGAGGACGACGACCTGGTGGCCGCCACCGAGACCCTCACCTCCATGGGGGCGCTGTCGGCGATCGTGCACCAGTCCGACGGCTGCGTGGCGCGCATCCGCGAACCGGGCGCGAAGACCGCGGCCACATACCGGGTGCTGGGCCCCGTGCGCGAGGCGCTGTCCACCGTGGGATCGGGCGACGCCCTGCTGGCCGGATACCTCACCGGCATCACGCGGGGCGAGGACGCCCGCTCCCGGCTCGCCCTGGCGGTGGCCTGCGGCGCGGCCAACACCCGCACCCCGGGTGCCGGCGTCTTCGAGCCCGACGACGTGGACGTGATGCTGCGGCAGGTCCAGGTCTGGGAGGTCGAGTCCGCGCGAACCGGACCCGCGTCCTAGGGGACCCGGCGGCCCCGGAGCGGCGGTCGATCGTCAGCGGCGTCGTCCGGGCAGGTGCGGTACCCTGCCGACTCCGAGCCAGTGATCTTCGCCATCAGCTGACAAGTTCCTTCTCGAAACCCGGGAGCGGCATGTGCCGGCCTGGGTTTCGTGCTTTTCGGCGGGTGTCACGGCCCGGAGACGGTCGGGATACGGGGACAGAGGAGCGAATCGGGTGGAGATCGAGATCGGTCGTGGGAAGAAGGGCCGGCGGGCGTACGGGTTCGACGAGATCGCGATCGTGCCGAGCCGGAGGACCCGCGATCCCGAGGACGTGGATCTCAGCTGGAGCCTCGGCGGGTACACGTTCGAGCTGCCGCTCCTGGCGTCGGCGATGGACGGCGTGGTGGACGTGCGCACGGCGACCATCCTGGGCAAGCTCGGGGGCCTCGGGGTCCTGAACCTGGAGGGCATCCAGGTGCGGTACGACGAGGCGGACGCCGAGCTGGAGCGCATCGCCGCGCTGCCGGCGGCGGAGGCCACGCGGGGCCTGCAGCAGGTCTACCAGGAGCCCATCAAGCCGGAGCTCATCGGGAAGCGCATCCGGGAGATGAAGGCCGCCGGCATCGTGACCGCCGGGTCGTTCACCCCGCAGCGCGTGGAGGAGTACATCGGGGTGGCCCTCGAGGCCGGCCTCGACATCCTGGTGATCCAGGGCACGGTCGTGAGCGCCGAGCACGTCTCGTCGGTCGTCGAGCCGCTCAACCTCAAGCAGTTCATCGCCGAGCTGCCCATCCCGGTCATCGTGGGCGGGTGCGCGTCGTTCCAGACGGCGCTCCACCTCATGCGCACCGGCGCGGTGGGCGTGCTGGTGGGCGTCGGCCCGGGCGCGGCATGCACCACCCGCCAGGTCATCGGCGTGGGCGTGCCGCAGGCCACCGCCATCGCGGACGCGGCGGGCGCGCGGATGCAGCACCTGCTGGAGACCGGCCAGTACGTGAACGTCATCGCCGACGGCGGCATGGGCTTCGGCGGCGACCTGGCCAAGGCCGTGGCCTGCGGCGCAGACGCCTGCATGATCGGCTCGCCGCTGGCCAAGGCCGAGGAGGCCCCCGGCCGCGGCTATCACTGGGGCATGGCCACGTTCCACCCCACGCTGCCGCGCGGCACCCGGGTGAAGACCACCACCCTCGGGCCGCTCGAGCAGATCGTGGCGGGCCCGGCGTTCGAGAACGACGGCACCCTCAACCTCATGGGCGGGCTGCGGACGGCCATGGCCACCTGTGGCTACGAGTCCATCCAGAGCTTCCAGAAGTGCGAGGTGATGGTGGCCCCGGCGCTCAAGAGCGAGGGCAAGCGGCTCCAGCAGGCGCAGGCCGTGGGTATGGGCTGAGCCGGTGACGACGACCCCCCGCACCATGCTCGACCCGGCGCTCGCATCGGCGGTGCCGGGCGGCGTGCTCGTCGTCGACTTCGGCGCCCAGTACGCGCAGCTCATCGCCCGGCGCAT
Organism: Actinobacteria bacterium Ga0077560; assembly: GCA_001464275.1. Classification (GTDB taxonomy): domain Bacteria; phylum Actinomycetota; class Thermoleophilia; order Miltoncostaeales; family Miltoncostaeaceae. The sequence goes on from LNFL01000107.1 coordinate 24,004, forward strand.
CCGCGAGTGCCGGGTGTTCTCGGCGGTGGTGCCGCACGACATCACCCCGGAGGAGATCGCGGCGCTGCACCCGTCGGGGCTGGTCCTGTCGGGCGGCCCGGCCTCGGTCTACGAGCCGGGCGCCCCGGCACTGAACCCCGCGTTCCTGGAGCTCGGCGTCCCGGTGCTGGGCATCTGTTACGGCCTGCAGGCCATGACGCTGGCGCTGGGCGGCGAGGTCGCCCGGACCGGGGCGGGGGAGTTCGGCAAGACGCCCATCGAGGTGACCAACCGGGAGTCCCTGTTCCGGGAGCTCGACGCCGAGGTCTGCTGGATGAGTCACCGCGACGCGGTGTCGCGGGCGCCGGAGGGCTTCACGGTCACCGCCCGCAGCACGGACGCGCCGGTGGCGGCCATGGAGCACCCCGGGAAGGGCATGTACGGGGTGCAGTTCCACCCCGAGGTCGTCCACACGCCGTTCGGGACCGACCTGCTCAAGGCGTTCCTGTTCGACGTCTGCGACTGCACGCCCACCTGGACGCCGGTGCACGTCATCGAGGACCAGGTCGCGCGCATCCGCGCCCAGGTCGGTGACGAGCGCGTCATCTGCGCCCTCTCGGGCGGCGTTGACTCCGCCGTGGCCGCCCTGCTGGTGCACAGGGCGGTGGGGGACAAGCTCACCTGCATCTTCGTCGACCACGGCATGCTGCGGCACGGCGAGGGCGACCAGGTGGAGGAGGCCTTCGGCGAGCACTTCCACGTGCCGCTGGTGCACGTGCGGGCCCAGGAGCACTTCCTGTCGCACCTCGCCGGGGTCACCGACCCCGAGGAGAAGCGGAAGATCATCGGGCGGGAGTTCATCCGCACCTTCGAGTCGGAGTCCGCCAAGCTCGGCGGCGTCCGTTACCTCGTGCAGGGAACGCTGTACTCCGACGTCATCGAGTCCGGGTCGCGCACCGCGGCGAAGATCAAGAGCCACCACAACGTGGGCGGCCTGCCCGAGGACATGACCGTCGAGCTCGTGGAGCCGCTGCGGCAGCTGTTCAAGGACGAGGTCCGGGTGGTGGGCGAGGAGCTGGGCCTGCCGGAGCGCATGGTGTGGCGCCAGCCGTTCCCGGGACCCGGCCTGGCGATCCGCATCATCGGCGAGGTCACCGCCGAGCGCCTGGAGATCCTGCGCAGCGCGGACTTCGTGCTGCAGGAGGAGATCCGCCGCGCGGGCCTCTACCGGGAGCTGTGGCAGAGCTTCGCCGTGCTGCCCGCGGTGAAGAGCGTGGGCGTGCAGGGCGACGAGCGCACCTACGCGTACCCCATCGTGATCCGGGCGGTCACCTCCGACGACGCGATGACCGCCGACTGGGCGCGGCTGCCGTACGACCTGCTGGAGCGCATCAGCAACCGCATCATCAACGAGGTGCCCGGGGTGAACCGGGTGGTGCTGGACATCACGTCGAAGCCGCCCGGGACCATCGAGTGGGAGTGAGGCCCGTGGGAGCGGTGGGACGATTCGCCGGCGCGCTGCTCTGCGCGCTGGCCGTCCTGCTGGCACCATCGGCCGCCTCGGCCGCCACCGACTGGGGCTCGCCAGGGCCCTACCCGGTGCAGCAGCTGTCGTACCGGCTCGCCCCGCTGAAGGTGCCCGACTACGCGGTGCCGCTGGAGGTGGAGGGCGACGTGGTCGCCCCGGTCGGCGCGCCGGGCGCCCGTCCGCTGGTGCTGGTGCTGCACGGCCAGCACCGCACGTGCTTCAAGCGAAGCGACCTCACCGCGTACGTGCCCGGCACGGGATGGCCGTGCCCGCCCGGCTGGACCCCCGTGCCCAGCCACCGCGGCTACCGGTGGCTCACCCGCCTGCTGGCGTCCCAGGGCGACGTCGCGGTGTCGATCTCCGCCAACTCGGTGAACGCCCAGAACAACGACGCGCCGGCCGTGGGCGCGGTGGAGCGCGCGCTGCTGGTGCGCCACCACCTGGCGTGGTGGACCCGCTGGGCGGCGGACGGCACCGATCCGTGGGGCGGCATCATGCGCGGCGCGGTCGATCCCCAGCGGGTGGTCTTGATCGGCCACAGCCGGGGCGGGGAGGGCGTCGCCCAGGCGGCCGCCGCCGCGCGGGCCGACGACCCGTGGCGGATCCGCGGGCTGGTGCTGATCGCTCCCACGGCGTTCGGCAAGCAGGTCACGCCGGGCGTCGACGAGCTGGTGCTGCTGCCGTACTGCGACGGTGACGTGAACGACCTGGAGGGCCAGGGCTTCATCGACGCGCGGCGAGACCTCTCGCCCGGCGACCGCACGGTGCGCAGCGCGGTGCTGGTGCTCGGCGCGAACCACAACTTCTTCAACACCACGTGGGCGCAGGACGGGCCCGACACCGACGACTGGTTCGCGGACGACGGCCAGCACCCCGCGGAGCGCCGGGCCTGCGGCGCGCGCGGCGCGGGCCGGCTCACCGGCAGCGCCCAGCGCTCGGCGGCGCGCCCGTACATCGCCGCGCTGGTGCGGGCGGCGACCGACCAGGACCCGGAGGCCCTCGCCCTGCTGGGCGGCACCGCCCCGGCGCCGCCGTCGGTGGGCCGCGCCGTGACGCTCGTGTCGGCCTGGAACGGCGGCGCCAGCCTGCTGTACGCGCCGCGGCCGGGCGGGGCCACGCCCCGCGGCGTCCGCGTGACCACCCGGGTGTGCCGCGGCTACACGCCGGGCCAGGGCTCGGAGTGCCTGCCGTCCGCCGGGGTCGAGCGGCTGCCGCACTGGGTGCCGATGGCCGGGGGCGGACCCCTCCCGGCGCCCCGAGCGCTGGAGATGTCCTGGACGGCCCGCGGCGGCGTGGTGCCGATCCCGCTGGGCGCGCCGTCGGCGGACCTGTCGTCCTTCTCCCTGGTGCAGCTGCGCGTCGCGCTGGCGCCCGGCCTCGGCGGCCAGCCGTTCGCGCTGCGCCTGGGTGACGCGTCGGGCCGCACGGTGGTGATCGAGGCCTCCTCGCCGCCGCTGCGTGTGCTGCCCGGTCCGCGCGGTGACGCCGGGCGTCTGCTCCCCAAGATCTGGGCGCAGTCGATGCGGTTCACGCTCGACCCCGCGCGGATCGACCTGTCGGCCATCACCCGGGCCGCGCTGCTGGTCGGGCCGCGGTCGGGCCGCGCGTGGCTGCTGGACGTGGCCGCCGTGGGCGATGCGCCGCGCCCCGTGACGGGCCCCGTGCTGCCCAGCCTCACGGCCCGCACCGTGCATGTGCGCGAGCGCGGCGATCGCGGCCGGAGGCGCGTGGCGGTGCCGGTGGACGTGTCCGGCGAGGTGCGCACCGCGGGCAGCGTCGCGGTTCTGGTCTCACCGCCGTCCGGGGCGCCGCGGTGGAGCGTGATGCCGGTGCCGGTGGGCGCGACGCGCCTGATGGTGCCCGTCACCGTCACCGCCGACGACGTGCGCACCGGGCCCCGGCGCTACTCGGTGTCGGTGGTCGCGCTGCGTGAGGCGGTGGTGGCCCGGTACGACGGTGCCGTGATCGTGGACGACGACGAGCCGGTCGTGCGCGTCCGCCCCGTGCGCCGCGTGGTCGCGGTGCGGGAGGGACAGGACCTGGTGTGGCGGTTCCGCTTGAGCCGGGTGTCGACGACCGACGTCACCCTGTCGCTGGTGCCGGCCCTGCAGGGTCCCCGCGTGCGGGGGCTCGACACGTGGGACATCCCGCCGGATGCGCGGGGGGTGTGGGGCGGCGACGGGCCGCGGCCCATCCCGCTGGAGCAGACGTTCGCCAGCCTGGACGTGTACTTCCCCGCGGGGTCACGCACGGCCGAGGTGTCGATGCCCACCTTCGCCGACGGGCGCCGCGAGACGCCGGAGCGCATCACCTGGCGGGTGCAGGCGGGCTTCGGCGACGGTGACCCCGGACTGGTGCCCGAGGGGCTCACCGTGTCGGGGGTCGTGCGGGACTGAATGCGGGGCGGCGCGTTCTGGGAGGATCGCCCGCGATGAGCGAGCTGGGCGACCTCCTGGAGCTGATGCACACCGCCCGCGGACGGTGCCACGCCCTGCGCATGGCGATCCGCGTCTGGGAGGACCCCGGCGCCACCCGCGACGCGGCCGGGGCCGTCGGCAACGCGGTGTGGGCGGCGACCGGCGAGGGCCGTCGCCCCGTCGAGCGTGAGGACCGCCTCTGGTACTCGGCGCCTGACCGGGCGCGTCTGGAGACCGGGCCGTCCCCCTCCGGAGCGCGGCTGGTGAGCGTCACCGACGGCCCGGTCCGGATCAGCCGGCTGGGCGACGCGGCCGCGGTGCGCGAGACGGTGGTCCGCTTCCGCGAGGTCGCGTTCGGCGAGCACGGCGCCCTGCTGGACCCGTCGCCGCTGGCGGCGGTCGCGGACCTCGAGGTGGTGGGCCGGGCCGTCGCGGCGGGGCGCGAGGGGATCGTGGCCCGCGCGCGGATTCGGCGCGATCTGGACCCGCTGCTCCTCGCACCGCCGCCGTGGGTGGACGAGCTGGAGGTGGTGGTGGATGCCGCGTGCGGCATCCTGCTGCTGCAGGTCACGCGGGCCGGCGGCCGCGCCCTGCGGGTCGTCGAGGTGACCGGCGTCGAGGTGGACGGGTACATCCCGCCGGAACGCTTCGCGTACGCGCCCGCGGAGGGTGAGGTCGTGCGGGACCGTCAGCGGCCGACCCCGCCCGGGGCCTGACCGCCGTCAGCGGGTCAGGCGGACGCGCGCCTGCGTGCGCGGGGGTACGGCAGTGCGATCTCCGGTCGCGCTTCCACGACCTCGCCGTCGGCCTTCTGGATGCGGAAGATCCCGAAGGAGCGGTCCTCGAGGAACTCGGCGAGCTCCTCCAGCTGGTCCGCGGTGAGCTCCCGGGCGATGCGCTCCAGGGGCGCGAGCGTGGGCTCCGGCCGCAGCGGCGTCACCTCGACCGGGGCGGCCACGGGCTTTGCGGCCCGGGCCGGGCGGGACGAGACGCGGCTGGGCGGCCACACCTTGCGGCTCTGGGTGTGGTGCCAGCAGTACGGGCCACCGCGGTACGTCGTCTGCTGGCAGCGGCGCCCGTGAGCGGCGATGGCGATGCAGCGATTGACCGTGGACATGGGGACCAGCACCTCCTCCTCGCGCCTGGCCGGCCCCCTTCGCATGATCTGCCAGGCACGGGTGTCGCGAGAACCAGCCCTGTTGTATCGCTCATCGGCGTGCGAATCCAGAGGCGAAAGCGGGTCCGGATGCCCCGCGTGACCTTGCGGGTCCCCATCCGCTCGCCTAATCTCCCACGTCGGCCCTGCCATACGCAGGGCGATTCGCCGCGCCGCCTGGAGGGACATCAACCACCGTGAAGACCGTCAGCGCCAAGACCGGAACCGTCGAACGCCGTTGGTGGGTGGTCGATGCCGAGGGCCAGAACCTGGGCCGCCTCTCCACCGTCATCGCGGAGACGATCCGTGGAAAGCGGTCGCCGTGGTTCACCCGCCACGCCGACGCCGGTGACTTCGTGGTCGTTGTGAACGCCGAGCTGATCACCGTGACCGGCAAGAAGCTCAGCGACAAGCGGTACTACCGTCACTCGGGGTACCCGGGCGGGCTCAAGAGCCGCTCGCTGCAGGAGCAGCTGGACCACCGCCCCGAGGAGGTCATCCGGATGGCGGTGCGCGGCATGCTCCCGAAGAACCGGCTCGGCCGGAAGCAGCTGATGAAGCTCAAGATCTACGCGGGCCCCGAGCACCCGCACCAGGCCCAGGACCCGCAGCCCCTGCGGCTCACGCGCACCGCGGAGGTGTCGGCATGAAGACGGACAAGCACGGCCGGTTCACGGCCACCGGGAAGCGCAAGACCTCCGTGGCTCGCGTCATCCTCGCCCCGGGTGAGGGCAAGATCGTGTGCAACGGCCGCACCGCCGAGGAGTACTTCGGCCGCGCCGTCCTCGTGACCACGGCCAAGAAGGCCCTGCTCACGACCAGCACCGCGGAGTCGTTCGACGTGATCGCCCGCCTGCACGGCGGCGGTCCCTCGGGCCAGGCCGGCGCGCTGCGCCACGCCATCGCCCGCGCGCTCTGCGTTGCCGACGAGAACCTGCGCCCGGAACTGAAGAAAGAGGGCCTTCTCACGCGTGACGCGCGCGAGAAGGAGCGCAAGAAGGCCGGCCTCAAGGGCGCCCGGAAGCGTCCGCAGTTCTCGAAGCGCTGACGCCCTCGCCAGCGCGCTGAGCGAGGCACCCGTCAGGAAGCTCTTCGGCACCGACGGCGTCCGGGGGGTCGCGAACCGCGACCTCACCCCGGAGCTGGCGGTGTCGATCGGCCGGGCCCTCGGGTCCGGCCTGCCGGCCGGCTCGGCCGTGGCCATCGGCCGCGACACGCGCCGCAGCGGGCACATGCTGGAGGCGGCGCTCGCCGCGGGCCTCACCTCGGCCGGCGCGGACGTCCTGTTGCTGGGCGTGCTGCCCACCCCCGCGATCGCCGAGGCCGTGCCGCGCCTGGGCGCCGCCGCGGGCGCCGTGATCAGCGCCTCGCACAACCCGTTCCCCGACAACGGCATCAAGCTCATCGGGCCGGACGGCTTCAAGCTGCTCGACGAGGCGGAGGCCCGGGTGGAGGCGGCCATCCACACGCCGCCCGACGGCCGGCCCGAGGGCGGTGCCCTGGGCGTCGCGCATGCCGTGGACGACGCCGTGGAGGCGTACGTGACCTCCATGATCGAGCGCCACGCCCCCGACCTGTCCGGCCTGTCCATCGTTGCGGACTGCGCGAACGGGGCCACCGCGGTCACCGCTCCCGAGGTGCTGCGCCGCCTGGGCGCCCGCCTCACCGTGATCCACGCGGAGCCCGACGGGGTGAACATCAACGCGGACTGCGGGTCCACGCACCTCGGCTCGCTGCAGCGGGCGGTCACCGAGGGCGGTCACGACCTGGGGCTCGCCTTCGACGGCGACGGCGACCGTGTGCTCGCCGTGGACCGCGCGGGCGCGGTGGTGGACGGGGACCAGATCCTCGCGATCCTCGCCCTGGGCCTGCGCAGGCACGGCCACCTCGCCGGCGACGCGGTCGTGACGACCACGATGACCAACCTGGGGTTCCGCCGCGCCATGCAGTCCAACGGCATCGAGGTGCGGTGGACCGACGTGGGCGACCGCTACGTGCTCGAGGAGATGCGCTCCGGCGGCTACGTGCTGGGCGGCGAGCAGAGCGGCCACCTCATCAACCTGCGCTCCGGGCCCACCGGCGACGGCCTGGGCGCCGCGCTGATGCTCCTGGGCGCGCTGGTGGAAACCGGCGAGGACCTGTCCGTGGCCGCCGCGGTGGTACAACGGCTCCCGCAGAAGCTGGTCGGCGTGCGCAGTTCGCGAAAGTCCGAGCTCGCGGACGCCGACGAGGTGTGGGAAGAGGTGAGGGCGTTCGAGACGGAGTTCGGTGACGATGGCCGCGTCGTGGTGCGCGCATCGGGGACCGAGCCGCTCATCCGCGTGATGGTCGAGGCGCCCACGACCGAGGATTGCGATCGCTGGTGTGAACGGATCGCCGGGGCCGCGCAGCGGCGGCTCGGGGATCCGGTCAGCACCTGACCCGGGGGTGAAGCATGTGCGGGATCATCGGCTATGTCGGCGGGCGCGCCTGTCGTGAGCTGATCGTCCAGGGCCTGGAGCGCCTGGAGTACCGCGGCTACGACTCCGCGGGCTTCGCCCTCCTGGACGGCTCGGACGACGGGTTCGCGATGGTGCGGGCCGTGGGGAACCTCGCGAAGCTGCGCGAGGCGAGCGCCGACATGAACGGCGCCACCGGGGCCACCACCGGCCTGGGCCACACCCGCTGGGCCACGCACGGCCGCGTGACGGAGGCCAACTGCCATCCGCACCTGTCGGGCGACGGCAAGGTGGCCGTGGTGATGAACGGCATCATCGAGAACTACGTCGAGCTGCGGCACCAGCTGCAGGAGTCCGGCGTGGTGTTCCACAGCGAGACCGACACCGAGGTGCTGCCGCACCTCATCGCCCAGCACTACCGGGGCGACCTGCTGGCGGCGGTGCAGGAGATCATCCCCAAGCTGTCCGGCCACTACGCGTTCGTGGCGCTGCACGCCGACGAGCCGGGCCGCCTGGTGGGCACCCGCCACGAGTGCCCGCTGGTGATCGGCGAGGGTGACGGCGAGCGGTTCTTCGCCTCCGCCATCCCGGCGTTCCTGCGAGAGACCCGCGACGTGGTGCTGATCAACGACTCCGAGATCGTGGTCATCGAGCCGGACCGCACCACGATCCTCAACGCCAAGGGTGAGCAGCTGGAGCGTCACGCCGAGCGCGTGGACATGGACGAGGACGCCGCCGAGAAGGGCGGCTACGAGACGTTCATGCTCAAGGAGATCCACGAGCAGCCCGCGGCGCTGTGGGACACCATCGGCGACCGCATCCGGCCCGACGGCACCGTGCACCTCGAGGGCTTCGGCCTGGAGGACGCGGCCCTGGCCCGGGTGGAGCGCGTCCACATCGTGGCCTGCGGCACCTCGTACCACGCCGGCCTGGTGGGCCGGTACCTCATCGAGGACTGGGCCCGCGTGCCCGTGCACTGCGAGGTGGCCTCCGAATACCGGTACCGGACGTGCCTCGCGGGCCCCGGGGATCTGGTGATCGGCATCACCCAGAGCGGCGAGACCGCCGACACGCTGGCCGCCATGCGCGTGGCCCGCGAACGCGGCGCGCACGTGATCGCCCTCACCAACATCATGGGCTCCCAGGCCACCCGGGACGCGGACGGGGTGCTGTACACCCGCGCCGGCCTGGAGATCGGGGTGGCCGCCACCAAGAGCCACACCGCCCAGATCATGGCGCTGGCCCTGCTGGCGGTGAAGCTGGGCCGCCTCAAGTGGGCGCTCACCCAGCCCGGCGCGATCGACCTGGCCGAGGAGCTGCGGCGCCTGCCGGAGGGCATCGAGCGGTACCTGGAGTCCGACGCCCCCACCCACGTGCGCGAGGTGGCCGAGAAGTACGCCGACCGCCCGTTCTTCCTGTACCTGGGCCGCCACGTGGGCGTCCCGGTGTGCTTCGAGGGCGCGCTCAAGCTCAAGGAGATCAGCTACATCCCCACCGAGGCGTATCCGGCGGGCGAGATGAAGCACGGCCCGATCGCCCTGCTGGACGAGGGGTCGCCCGTGGTGGTGGTGGCCACCGACGGCCACGTCTTCGACAAGGTCGTGTCGAACATCCAGGAGGTCCGGGCCCGCGGCGCGCGCGTCATCGCCGTCGCCACGGAGGGGAACCAGGAGATCGGCGCGCACGTCGACGACGTGCTGTGGGCGCCGAAGACCCCGGCCCTGCTGTCGCCGGTCACCGCGCTGGTGCCGCTGCAGCTGTTCGCGTACGAGATCGCCTCGATCCGGGGCCTCAACGTGGACCAGCCGCGGAACCTCGCCAAGACCGTCACCGTCGAGTAGCGGAGGGCCACGGCGATGGCGGTGCTCGGCATCGGGCTGGACCTGATCGAGATCGACCGCATCGTCGCGGCCCTGGAGCGCCGCCCCCGCTTCGCCGAGCGCTGCTTCACCGAGGCGGAGGCGGCGTACTGCGCCTCCAAGGCGTTCCCGCCGCAGCACTTCGCCGCGCGGTTCGCCGCCAAGGAGGCGGTGGGGAAGGCCCTGGGCATCGGAATGACCCGCTGGCGCGAGGTGGAGGTGGTGCGCGGTCGCGGCGCCCCGACGATCGTGCTGCACGGCCGGTACCTCCAGCGGGCCGCCGACCTCGGCGTGCGGGACATCGCGGTGTCGCTCACGCACAGCCGCGGCATCGCGGCCGCCGTGGCGGTCATCCAGGACTGAGCGCCGTGGGCGGTGCCCCGCGGCCGTAGGATGCGCGTGATGCCCACCGCCCGCGCCCGCACCCCCGCCCCGGTCCCGCGCTGCCTCCCGCTGTTCGACGGCGGTGCCACGCGCGACGCCGACCGGCGCGCTACGGCGCGCCACGGCATCCCGTCGCTGCTGCTCATGGAACGGGCCGGCCTCGAGAGCGCCCGGGCGATCCTGGACGCGCACCCGGACGCCCGTCGTGCCGTGGTGCTGGTGGGGGCGGGCAACAACGGCGGGGACGGCATGGTGGTGGCCCGCCACCTGGCCGAGGCCGGCTGGCGCGTGGAGGTCATGTCCCCCGACGGCGCCCCGCCGTCCACCCAGGACGCCCACCTGATGAGCAACGTGGCGCTGGGCCTGGGGGTGCCGCTGCGGCCGTTCGATCCGGGCGCCATGCGGTCGGCCGACGCGGTCCTGGTGGACGCGCTGCTGGGCACCGGCACGCGTGGCGCGCCCCGCGAGCCCATCGCGTCGATGGTGGCATGGGCGCGGGGATGGCCCGGGCCCGTCGTGGCATTGGACGTGCCGACCGGGGTGGACGCCGACACCGGGGTCGTGGCCGGGGCGGCGGTCCGCGCGGACCTCACCGTGACCTTCCACGGCGACAAGGTGGGCCTGCGGGTGGCCCCCGGCCGCGAGCACGCCGGACGCGTCCGGGTGCTCGACATCGGCATCCCGTCGGCGGTCCTGTCGGACCCGTCGGCCTGGCTGGTGCCCGCGTCGGCGGCCACGGCCATCCCGCCCAAGCCGGCCGCCGGCGAGAAGTACGGCGCGGGCGCGGTGCTGGTGGTGGCCGGCGCGCCGGGGCTCACCGGGGCGGGCGTCCTGGCATCGCTCGCCGCCCTGCGCGCGGGTGCGGGCCTGGCGGTGGCGGCGGTGCCGGCGCCGGTGCAGCCGCTGATGGCGCCGCTCATGCTGGAGGTGATGTGCGCGCCGGTCGCGCACGAGGACGGCAACCTGTCCGCCGCGTCGGTGGACGAGGTCCTGCGCCAGGCCGGCCGCGTGTCGGCGATCGCGCTGGGACCGGGCCTGGGCCGCGCGCCCGGCACCACGGCCGCGGTGTCCGGGATCCTGGAGCGGGCCGAGCTGCCCCTGGTGCTCGACGCCGACGGGTTGTGGCACCTGGAGGGGCGTCCCGAGATGCTCGCCGCGCGCCGAGCGGCGACCGTGATCACCCCGCACGCCGGGGAGGCGGCCCGGCTGCTGGGCTGGGAGCGGGCCCGCGTGGAGGCCGGGCGGCGCGCCGCCGCCACCGAACTCGCCGCCCGCGGCGGCGTCACCGTGGTCCTCAAGGGGCCCGGCACGATCGTGGCCGACGCCTCGGGCGCGCTGCTGGTGGCCGAGGGCGGCGGCCCGTCGCTGTCCACCGCCGGCAGCGGCGACGTGCTCACGGGGATCATCGCGGCCGCCCTCGCCAAGGGAATGGCCCCCACCATCGCGGCCGCCGCCGGGGTGGCGCTGCACGCCGCCGCCGGCGACCACGCGGACCGCGGTGACGGGATGCTGGCGGGCGACCTCCTCGACGCGCTGCCGGCGGCGATGGCCGCGCTGCGCCGCGAGGGCGGGGCGTGACCGCCACCCCCGAACGGGCGCACGCGCCGGTCGACCTGGGTGCGCTGCGCCACAACGTGCGTGTCCTTGCGAACACCGCCGGGCGGGCGCGGCTGATGGCGGTGGTGAAGGCCGGCGGTTACGGGCACGGCGCCGTGCCCGCCGCCCGGGCCGCCGTGGAGGCGGGGGCGAGCTGGCTGGGGGTCCACACCGCGGGGGAGGCAGAGGAGCTTCGGGCGGGCGGCGTCGACGCGCCGGTCCTGGTGCTGGGCCCGGTCACCGGTGGCGAGTGGGCGCGGGCCGCGGGCGCGGGCGCGGAGGTCGTGGTGTGGTCGCAGGACGGTCTGGCGGCGGCGGTCGCGGCGGGCGTCCCCGGCCTGCACATCAAGATCGACACGGGGATGGGGCGGCTGGGCATCCACCCCTCCGGGGCGCCGGCGCTCGCGGACGCCGCGGTGGCGGCGGGGGCGCCGGTGACCGGGGTGATGACGCACTTCGCCACGGCCGACGAGACCGAGGGGCCGAACGCCGGGTTCATGCGAGAGCAGCTCACCCGGTTCCGCTCCACCGCGCGGCAGGTGCGCGAGCGCTTCCCCGGCGCGCTGGTGCACGCCGCGAACTCGGCCGCCACCCTCAGGGAGCCCGATGCCCGTCTGGACATGGTGCGCTGCGGCATCGCGGTCTACGGCTGCTCCCCGTTCGGGGACGCCGCCGCCGCGCACGACCTGCGGGCCGTCATGAGCGTGGTCTCCACGATCGCGAGCGTGAAGGTCGTCCATTCCCGCGACAGCGTCGGGTACGGCCGCACCTGGCGCGCCGCGCGCGGCACGCGGATCGGCCTGGTGCCCGTGGGATACGCCGACGGCTACGCCCGGGCGCTCGGCAACCGCGCGCACGTGCTGGTGGCGGGGCGCCGTGTACCGGTGGTCGGCACCATCTCCATGGACCAGCTCACGGTGGACCTGGGACCCGAGAGCACCGAGACGGTGGGGGAGCCGGTGGTGCTGCTGGGCGCCGACGGGGATGAGCGGGTCACCGCGGAGGAGCTCGCCGGGCTGCGGGGCACGATCGGCTACGAGGTGGTGTGCGGCATCGGCGCCCGCATCCCCAGGGTTCCGGTGGGGTGACGCTCGAGGACCTGCGGGGGCCGCTCGCGGCGCTCGGTGACGGCGTGTGGATCGTCGGTGGCGGCCTGCGCGACGCGCTGGCGGGCCGCGAGGTGGCGGACGTGGACCTGGCGGTCGCCGGGGACGCCGCCGCGATCGCGCGCGACCTGGCCCGCGCCGAGGGCGCCGGCCGGTTCCCGCTGTCGGCGGAGTTCGGGGCGTGGCGCGTCCACGGCGGGTACGTGGTGGACATCACGCCGCTGCAGGGCGCGGACCTGGCCGAGGACCTGTCGCGGCGGGACCTGACGGCGAACGCCATGGCCCTGCCGGTGTCCGGCCCGGCCGAGCTGGTGGACCCGCACGGCGGGCGCGCGGACATCGCCTCCCGCACGCTGCGGGCCGTGAGCCCCACGGCCTTCACGGCGGACCCGGTGCGGGTGCTGCGGGCCGCGCGCCTGGCCGACCAGCTGGGCTTCGCCGTCGACCCCGCCACGGCGGCCCTCGCGCGCGCGGCAGCCCCGTCGTTGTGGGACAGCAGCCCGGAGCGCCTGCGCGACGAGCTGTTCCGGATCGCCCGCTCGGCCCGGGCGTGGCGGGCGCTGGAGGGCCTCGACGCGCTGGGCGGGCTGGGGGTGCTGGTGCCCCAGCTGGAGGCCGCCCGCGGGATGGTGCAGAACGCCTACCACCACCGGGACGTGCTGGGACACACGCTGGAGGTGGTGGAGCACGCCTGCCGCATCGTCGACGACCCCGAGCCGGTGTTCCGCGCGCACGGGGCCCGGCTGGTGAGGCTGCTGGACGAGCCGGTGGCCGACGGGATGACCCGCCGGGACGGCCTCATCGTGGGCGCGCTCCTGCACGACATGGCCAAGCCGGCCACCCGGGCCGTCCAGCCGGACGGCCGCGTGACGTTCTTCCACCATGACCGCGTGGGTGCGGCGGACGCCGATGCGCTGCTCGTGCGGCTGCGCGCCGCGAACCGGCTGCGGGCCCAGGTGACCGCCCTGGTGCGCGACCACCTGCGGCTGGGCTTCATGGTGCACCGCCAGCCGCTGTCGGTCGTGCAGGCCGACCGGTACCTGCGCGGCACCGCGCCGGCGGTGAGCGAGCAGCTGGTGCTCTCGGTCGCGGACCGCCTGGCCACCGACGGCCCGCGGACCACCCCGATCCAGATCACGCGGCACCTAGACCTCGCCCGCCAGGTGCTGGCCATCCACCTGGCCCTCCTGGACCGCGGAACCATCCGGCCGCCGCTGCCGGGGGACCGGCTCGCGGAGGCGCTGGGGCGGGCGCCGGGCCCATGGCTTGCGGAAGTGCTGGAGGCGCTCAGGGAGCGCCAGCTCACGCGTCCGATGAGCGCGGAAACGGCAATACGCTTCGCCCGAGAATGGCTTGCGATGCGCGGTGTCGTGTGAAAAATCCGGGTGAACGGTAGTTTCCGGCGAGCTTTGCTTTGGCCCATTCGGGGGGTCGGGCTATCGTGCCCACGTGCCCTACCCAAGCCGCACGGCGGCGATGGTCTCGCTCGTTCTCGCAGCGGGGATCATCGTGACTCCGACGGCCGCCGCGCAGTGTGGCGAGCCCGACGCATCCGCCGCCCGACAGGTCCTCTCAGGCATCTCCGCCGCGCGTGAGAACGCCGGCCTCCCCGCCCTGAAGACCAACCCCCGCCTCACGCGCGTGGCCTCGCGTCATGCCCGCCGGATGGCCATCTCAGGCTCCATCTGGCACGACAACCTGGCCGCGTGGGCCAACGGCAGGGCCGTCGCGCAGAACGTCGCGTACGGCGCGTCCGGGAACGAGGCGTTCGACGCGATGTGGAACTCCACCCCGCACCGCACCGCGATGATGTCCCGGAGGTACCGCATCGTCGGCGTTGGGGCCGCACGGTCCTGCGGCGGCGAGATCATGGTCGCCGTCGACCTCATGGCGCCGGCCCCGCGCTGACCGGTTCCCGGCGGGTCCCCCGGGGGCACCGCCGCGCCGTGGACTAGGCTCCGCCCAATGGTCCGCCTCACACGCATCTACACCCGGCTCGGCGACGCTGGGGACACCCACCTGGGCGACATGAGCCGCGTCCGCAAGACGAACGCCCGCGTGTCGGCGTTCGGGGACGTGGACGAGGCCAACAGCGCGATCGGGGTGGCCCGCGCGGGCGGCCTGCCCGAGACGGTCGACGCCTGGCTCGCGCTGGTTCAGAACGATCTGTTCGACGTGGGCGCCGACCTGTGCGTGCCCGAGGGCGCCGAGCCCGGCGGCCGGCCGCCGCTGCGGGTCACCGCGGACCAGGTGGCGCGCCTCGAGACGTGGTGCGATGCGGCGAACGACGACCTGGATCCCCTCACGAGCTTCGTCCTGCCCGGGGGCACGGCCGCCGCCGCGGCGGTCCACCTCGCGCGCGCGGTGTGCCGCCGGGCGGAGCGGGCCGTGGTCGCGCTGTCGGACGAGGAGGCCGTGAACCCGCAGGTGGTCGCCTATCTCAACCGGCTCTCGGACCTGCTGTTCATCCTGGCCCGCACGTGCAACGTGGGCGCCGGCGGCGACGTGCTGTGGCAGCCCGGCGCCGGGCGGGCCGCCGACGCCGGTTAGCGCTTGGCGGGCGTCGCGGGACCGGACGCCAGGAAGTACAGCGCGGCGCCCAGCGCGACGAGGCCCACGGACACCAGCTGGGCGGCGGTGAGGCCCGCGGCGACCTCGGAGTTGCGCCGGATGAACTCGATGAGGAACCGCTCGAGGCCGGCGAACACGCAGTAGATGCCGAACAGCGCCCACGGCGCGGTGACCCGGCCGCGCAGCCGCCACAGCGCCCAGAACAGGACCGCCATCGCGGCGGTCTCGTACAGCGGCGTGGGGTGGACGATCTCGGTGGTCGGGACGGTGCCCTCGGGGTAGCTCATGCCCCACGGCAGGTCGGTGGCCGACCCGTAGTCACCGTCGCCCGCGAGCTGGCAGCCGATCCGGCCGATGCCGTACCCGAGGGCCAGCGGCGCGGCGGCGGCGTTCGCGATCTGCCCGAGTGGCAGGCGCAGCATCGCCGCGGCGATCACGACGCCGGCGACACCGCCGATGAGCCCGCCGTACCACGTGAGCCCGCTTCCGGAGAGCAGCGGCTCGCCCGGGTTCTCCAGGACGTACCAGACCTTGGCGCCGGCGATCCCGCCCACGCCCGCGCCGAACATGAGCCAGAAGGCGTTCGCCGGGTCGAAGCCGCGCTCGCGCAGGTCCTCCCTGAGGAACCACCAGGGCACCACCAGCGCGATCGCCATCATCGCCCCGAACGAGTAGAGCGTGAACGGGCCGATCGAGAGGAGCTCGGGGAGCACGCCGGAACGCTACCGGCTGAGGGCGCCCGCCGTCAGTAACGCCGGGCGCCGGCGTACGCCTGCGCCCACTGGGGCTCGTAGAGCGACGAGAGGCCAACGGTGTCGCCCGGCCCCGGGGCGTTCACGAACTGCCCGTCGCCGACGTACAGGCCCACGTGGCGGATCACCCCGTCGGGGGTGCTGAAGAACACCGCGTCGCCGGGCCGCAGGGCGGTGGGCTCCACGGGCGTTCCGCGCCGCGCCTGGGCCTCGGCGGTCGCCGGCAGCGTCACGCCGTTGCGGGCGTACACCACCTGGACCAGGGCGGCGGCGTCCAGCCCGCCCGTGCGGTCGGCCGGGTGTGGGGTCCCGAGGAGCCCGAGGGCGTCGCGCAGGGCCGGGGCGCCGGCGGCGCCGACGGTGGGGAGGACCGGCGCGGCGAGCAGGTCCACCGCCGGCACGTTGGGGAACACCGACGCGGTGGGGTCGCCGCCGAGCTCCGCGAAGTTGCGGCTCACGTTGCGGGTCCAGTTCGAGTTGAGGCCCGTCGGGTCGTTGGATGCGCCCTCGGGCGCCCACCGCTGCTGGATGGTGGGGATCGTGACCCGGCCGTCCGCCAGGTACAGGCGACCGCCCAGGTTCTGGGCGGCGCGGTGGATGGCGTCCGCCCACGAGGCGAAGCGCATCCCGGGGCCCAGGCCGAACGGGTTGTGGATGACCTGCGACGGGCCGTAGGTCCCGAAGGAGGTCTCCGCGCCGCTGATGGCCACCAGGAACCTGGGGTCGAGGCCCACGGCCGCCGACTCCGCCACGAACACCGCGCCGAGGCCCGCGAGCGGGCTGCCCTTGCCGGCGAGGTAGGCGTCCAGCCGGGCGGCGCCGTCGGCGCCGGCGGGAATGGGCGTGGCCGCCGCGACGGCGACCGGGGCGGCGGCGGTGGTGAGCACCGGCTGGGCGGCGGCGGGGGCCGGCGCGTCGAGCCCCGGGAGCACGATCACCGGCGAGGTCCGGTCGCCGCCGGGCCCGGTGAGGCCGGGGCGGGCCGGGTCGTCCTCCCGCGGGGTGGCGGGCGCCTCCGCGGCGATCCGGGCGAGGATGCGCTCCTCCGCCTCCAGCCGGTTCAGGAGCTGGTCCTTGCGGTCCTGCAGGTCGCGTTCCTCGGCCTTCAGCGCCTCGCGCTCGGATGACCCGCCGGCCCGGTAGAGCCGAGCGCGCACCGCGGCGAGCTCGGCGGACACGGCGTCCACCTGCGCGCGGGCGGCGTCCACGCGGGCCCGTGCGGCGTCGACGCGGGCGGTGGGCTCGCTGAGGTCCGCGTCCTGGGAGGGGGCGGCCACCAGGGTGCCCGCCGCGATCGCCGGGAGGGCGATCAGCGCGGAGGTGAGCGCGGCGACCAGCCGCGAGGAGGCATGACGGCGTCCGGCCATCACCAATGGATCGCCCGATCGGCGCCCGCACTTGAGCCGGGAGGGCGGGGCCGGCCCGTCCTCCCGGGATGCGGTGACCGCCGCCGGCGGGTGCGCCGCCGTCCGGTCCGGCATGCTGGGGGGATGGGGGAACGGGGAACCGCGGCGGTGCCGTGGCAGGTGTGGTTCGTCGTCCTGGCGGCGATCTGGGGCTGCTCGTTCTGGTTCATGAAGGTGGGGCTGCGCGGCCTGTCCCCGCTGGAGGTGGCGTTCTGGCGGCTGGCCCTCGGCGCGGCCGCGCTGTGGGTGCTGGTGGCGGTCACCCGGGCCCGGATGCCGCGGGGGCTCCGGGTGTGGCGGGACCTGCTGGTGGTGGGCCTGCTCGGCAACTCCGTGCCGTTCCTGCTGTTCGCCTACGGCGAGACGCACGTCTCGTCGGTGCTGGCGGGGATCATCAACGCGGCCACGCCCCTGGCGACGATCGCGTTCACGCTGGCCGTGTTCCGGGACGAGCCGGCGACCCGCCACGGGCTGGCGGGGCTCGCCATCGGCTTCGCGGGCGTGCTGGTGGTGCTGGGGGCGTGGTCGGGGCTGGGCAGGGGGCAGTGGCTCGGCGCCCTGGCATGCCTGGGCGCGATCTGCTGCTACGGCATCGCCTACCCGTACGCGCAGCGGCGGCTCACCGGCTCCGGCGCGGGGCCCATCGCGCTCGCGACCGGGCAGATCACCCTGGCGGCGGCGCTGCTGGCGCCGGGGCTGCCGTGGGGGTGGGGCGGGGGCGGGCCGGTCACCGGCGACGTCGTGGCGGCCATGCTCGCGCTCGGGATCTTCGGGTCGGGCATCGCGTTCGCGCTGGTGCTGCGGGTGGTGGAGGCCGCCGGGGCGACGACCTCCAGCACCGTCACCTACGTGATCCCCCTCTTCGCGGTGCTCGCCGGAGTCGTGTTCCTGGGGGAGTCGGTGAGCTGGCACGAACCGGTGGGCGGCCTGGTGGTCCTGGCGGGCGTGGCCGTGGGCTCCGGGCGGCTCCGGCGGCTCTCGCCCCGCTAACCTGCCGGCATGCCGCTGGCACTGCTGGTCGCCCCGCCGGGCGATGTGAGGGACGCCGTGGGCCTGTTCCTGGCGGGGCTGGGCTGGACGACGGTTCCCGCGGCGCAGGCCGCCGAGGGGCTCGGCGCGCTCATCACCGCTGTGGAGCCGCTGATCGTGGCCGTCGACTTCCGCGGTGACCCGGACGCGGCCCTCGATTGCGCGGCGGTCGCGGCGGGCACGGCCGGTTCGGCGGAGGTGTACCTGCTCAACGTGCCCGATCCGCTGCGGGCGGCGGCCGCGGAACGGGCGGCCGGGGCACTCGTGGCGGAGGCGGCCGGCGACCTGCCGAGGGCGCCCGGGGTCCCGGGTCCCCCGCACTGACCGCTAGGGGCGGACGGCCCCCACGTAGCTGCTGCCGCGTTCGGCGAGGCTGGAGATCTTCACCACGTCACCCGTGCGCGGGGCGTGGATGAACTGGCCGCCGCCGATGTAGATCCCCATGTGGCCGAGATCCTGGTGGAAGAACACCAGGTCCCCGGGCTGGAGGTCGCCGGGGGCGACCTTCGGGAAGGCCGCCCAGATGGCGCCGGTGTAGTGGGGGACGCTCTTGCCCAGCTGCGCGTACACGTAGGACGCGAGGCCCGAGCAGTCGAAGCCCGAGGGCGACGCGCCGCCCCACACGTACGGGACCCCCAGGTACTGCATCGCGATGCCGACGGCCGCGCCGTTGCCGCT
The DNA here is from genome assembly GCA_001464275.1 of Actinobacteria bacterium Ga0077560. Taxonomy (GTDB): domain Bacteria; phylum Actinomycetota; class Thermoleophilia; order Miltoncostaeales; family Miltoncostaeaceae. The sequence goes on from LNFL01000107.1 coordinate 42,903, forward strand.
GCCGGTGGGGGCGTAGGTGGGCGCGGACTGCGGGGTGCCGCCCGAGGCCGTGTCGGCGGGGGCGGGGCCGCCGCCGGCCCGCTGGACCGCGAGCGCCTGCTGGCGCTGCAGCTCCGCGGCGCGGCGCTCCTGCTCGCGCTGGGCGGCGAGCAGCCTGCGCAGCTCGCCCTTGGCGTTGTTCAGCAGCTCCTGGCGGCGTTCGAGGATCGCGAGGACCTCGTTGCGCTTCTCCTCGGCCCTGGCGAGGTGCTCCTTGGCGGCGGCGCGGTCCTTCACGAGTTCCACGCGGGCCTCGGCGAGGCGGTTCAGGTCGCTGCGGATCCCCTCGACGACCTCGCCATCCTGCTCGCCGATGCGCTCGAACAGCCGGACGCTGTCGACGGCGGAGGTGATGCTGCCGCTGTCCACCACCACCTGCACCATGGAGGGCGGCGGGTCGGCGTAGATGTTCCGCAGGCGCTCGGCGAGCCGCTCGCGGGCGGTCACCAGGCGCTTCTGTGCCGAGTCGATGAGCTCGGTGTTCTGCTTGATCCGCGTCTGCGCCTGCTCGAGCTCGTACCGCGCCCCGTTGTAGGCCTCGGAGGCGATCTCCGCCTCGCGGTCCGCGGCGTCCAGCTGGCTCTGGAGGCGGTCCACCTCGGCCTGCTGGCTGCTGACGGACGGCTGGGCCGTGACGAAGGCGGGGACTGCGACGCCCCCGGCGATGCCGGCGACGATGAGGGCGATGGCGGCGTGACGCCGCGAGGCGCGACCGGAGCGGATCGGCACGGCTCCTTGCTCGGAAGCGGAACGTGTCGGCCACGGTCTGCGGCGGTCGACGTGGCGACGCTAACCGCACCCGGCGGCCGATTCAAGGTTCGCGGGCCCGCGGGGAAACCTTTTCGTAACCCCCCACCAGGGCGCTTGGCGGCGTCCGGCACACACGGCAGGATGCTCCCATGCAGGTTTCCCGGCGGCTCCGCGTGCTCGCGCCCGCAACGCTCATTGCGCTCGCCCTCGGGCTGGCATGGGTGTTGCAGGCCGTCTCGGCGGGCGGCGGGGCGGGCGGGGCGCAGGCCACCGCCCGCGGAGCGCTCACCGGCGGCGGGAGCCTGGCGGCGGTCACCGCCTCCACCGGAGGCGCGGCCGCGCGGTCGGCCGCCGCCGCCGGCATCGCCGACCCGCTCGGCACCGTCGGCTCCGTGCAGGCCGAGGCCCGGGCGGAGCGGGACGCCACCGGCAGCGCCGCACGCGGCACCGTCACCGCCTCGGGGCTGTCCCTGCTCGGCGGCCGTGTGGTGATCGGCCGGCTCACCGTCCGGGCCCGGGCGGCGGCCGACACCCGGGTCGCGCGCGCGGACCTCGTGGAGGTCTCGGTGTCCGACGCGAGCCTGGACGGCGCTCCCCTGTCGCTCGGGTCGGGTTCGCGGGTCGAGGTGCCGGGCGCCGGCACCCTGTACGTGGGGGAGGTGTCCACGGACGCGGCGGGCGCGATCCGCGTGAACGGCGTGCGCGTCACGGCCGGAGCGGGCGATCTGGTTGTGGGCCACCTGGACCTGCTCGCGGTGGCGGGGCCGGAGGCGATCCTCGGCCGGCCGGCGCGGCCATCACCCGATCCGGACCTTGCGGACGGCCCGTCGGCCGTCCCGCCGAAGGACGACGCGCCCGCCCCCGCGCCCGCGCCGCCGGTGACCCCGGCGCCGGTGCCGGTCACCCCCGTTCCCGTGACGCCGGTCGCGCCGGCCGCGCCGGTCGTCCCCGTGGACCCCGGGCCGGCGGCGCGCCTGCTTCCCGGGACGCCGGGGGCCACCGGGCCGGAGCCGGTGGGCCGGGGCGGCACCGCGTTCCCCGTGGCGGGCGAGGCCAACTTCAGCGACGACTACGGCGCGCCCCGGGCCGGCACCGGATGGCACCAGGGCAACGACGTGTTCGCGGCGGTGGGGACGCCGGTCGTCGCGGTCGCCGACGGCACCATCTCGAAGGTGGGATGGAACACCCTGGGCGGCAACCGGCTCTGGCTCACCGACGCGCGGGGCACCGCCTACTACTACGCGCACCTGTCGGCGTATTCGCCGGTCGCCTTCGACGGGTCCGCGGTGCGGGCCGGGGACGTGATCGCATACGTCGGCAACACCGGCCAGGCGGCGACCACCCCGCCGCATCTGCACTTCGAGATCCGCCCGGGCGGGATCGACGCGGACTCGGTGGACCCCTACCCGTTCCTGCTGGCCTGGCGATCGGGCGGCGCCACCGCGTTCGAGGCGAGCGCGGCGATCGAGGCCGCGCCGGACGCGGCGGCGGGGGCCGTGGTGGTGGGCGTGGCGCCCGAGGTGGACGCGCCGCCGCCCGCGATCTCCGGCACCGCCGTCAGCGCCAGGTAGTCAGCCCGGTCCGCCCGGTGGGCGCTGGGTCCGCCGCCGCTCCTCACGGGCGATGGCCTCCTCGAACCGCTTGAGGACGTCGTCCGGCACCCGGCCGGACGGGATGTCGTCCAGGGACGGCAGCCTGCGCGGGCGGTCGGGGTCACGCTCGCGGGGCGGCGGGTCACGTGGGGGCGGGTCGTCCTCCAGCAGGGACTCCAGCGCCGCATCGCCCTCGATGTCGAGGTCGCTGAAGAGCGCGGGGTGCTCGGCCGTGTCGTGGCGCTCGTCCTCCGGCTCGCGGGGGGTGCGCCGGATCACGCGGACACCCTCCTCGGCGACCGGCGGCCGCAGCAGCTCGGGGGCGTCGCGCTCCAGGTCGAGATCGAGGATCGCGGGCCGGGGGCCCAGCTCCTCCTCGGAGGACACCGGGATGCCGTCCCGCTCCACGACCACCAGGTAGCTGCCGGCGCGGTCGCCGTGCATGACGGTGAGGCGCGCCCGTGCCTCCTCGGCGGCCGCCAGCGCCTCGCGCAGGCCGCGATGGCGGCTCAGCTCGCTGCGCTGGGCCAGGGACATGCCGCCCTGGCCGACCACCACCACCGTGTAGCGCTTGCGGAGCACCCCGCGACGCTACCCGCTTTGCAGTCCGGCCGCATCCCGCCGCGTTCGGGCGCCCCTCAGGCGGCGCCACCGGCGAGCCCGCGGGCGCGAGCCAGGGCGTCCGACGGGGCGACACCGGCGCGGGCGGCGAGCCAGCAGGACACGGGGGCCGCGGTGCGCTGCGATGCGTGCGCCGCCACCCCGGCCAGCTCCAGCAGCGCCGTGAACTCGGCGTCGTCCGGCGGGTCGGTCCCGAGGAGCCGGGCGAAGGCGTCCACCCATTCACGATCGGTCATCGGGTTCCTCCGGGCGCGTGGTCGGCATGGTGCGCGGCTACGGTCGGTGTGCCGTCCGTGCGGCCGCCCGCTGATCCTGACAGCCCGGTCCCGCGCGGTGCCGTCCACCCCCGGAGGGACCCGATGACCCGCGACGCCACCCCCCTGTTCATCACCCCCGCGGTGCCGGCGGTGCCCATCCCGGAGACGGGCATCCACTCCGCGACCGTCCGGCGGCAGGGCGCGGTCTCGGTGGTGGGCTTCGGGCTGGCCGAGGGCGAGGAGATGACCGAGCACACCAGCTCGCGGTCCGCGGTCATCGTGGTGACCCACGGCGAGATCGAGGTGCGCGCCGCCGGGCGCACGGAGTTCCTCGGACCGGGCGGCGTGTGCGCGATGGCTCCCGGCACGGTGCACGCCCTGCGCGCCGTGCGACCGTCGGCGATGGCGCTGGTGCTGGGCCCGGCGCCGGCCGCGTCCTGAGCCCACGGTTCAGGCCGGCGGGCTGATCGATCGCTCCCGTACCCGCCGGGCCTGCTCGGGTGACAGGACGCTCCGCACGCGGGGCAGGATCGTCACGGCGAAGGCTGCGGCCCCCACGGTGGGCAGGACCGCGGCCGCGCCCAACAGCATCCGCCAGGGGCCACCGTGCCCGTCCGCGACGGCCGGCTCCGCGACGATGCGCAGCAGCAGGCCGGCGTTGACCAGGGCGAACCCCACCCAGCCGCCCTCCCGGCCGGCGCGCCGGCCCCGCACGCGGGGGAACATCCAGTGGGCGACGCCCATGATGAGCATGAGCAGGAAGCCCAGCAGCAGGATGTGGGCGTGCAGCGCGGGCCAGGGATGCCCGAGAGACGGCTCGTCGAGGGCGGTCCGCAGCAGCATCCACGATCCCAGGGCCATCCCCAGCACCAGGTAGGCGAGCGCCGCGCGGACACACCAGCGGGAGAGGGACGGCATGGGGCCATCATTCCGCGCCCGGGCCGGCCATGGGAGCGGCGGCGCCCCGCACCACGCCCGTCCCGGCCGCGATCACCAGGGCGATCCCGGCCAGTTGGACGAGGGCGAGCCCCTGGTCCAGCGCGATGAACCCGATCACGGCGGCCACGGCCGGGTCGAGGGCCAGCAGGACACCGACCACCGTGATCGAGGCGCGGCGCAGCGCGGCGATCTCCAGGGCGTACACCAGGGCCGTGCTGAGCGTCCCCAGCACCAGGCCCAGGCCGAGCGCGGCCGGGAGGTCCGCCGCCGAAGGATGGCTCACGGCCAGGATCGGGGCGGCGGCGAGCGCGCCCACGATGAGACTGGCGGCCAGCCCCGCCATCCCCGTGCCCCCGTGGCCCAGCCGCCGCGCGAACATGAGGTAACCCGCCCAGCATGCGCCCGCCGCCAGCGCGAACCCGATCCCGGAGGCGGCGCCTCCGCCGGTGAGGCCCTCGGAGACCAGCGCCACGCCGGCGAGCGCCAGAAGGGCCCACCCCACGTCGGCCCGCCGGCGCGAGGAGAGCGCCGCGACCGCGATGGGCCCCAGGAACTCCACGGTCACCGCCGGCCCCAGCGGGATCCTGGAGATGGCCTCGTAGAAGCAGACCGTCATGCCCGCCGATGCCAGGCCGAGCCCCGCGATGGTGGGCAGCGCCTCCCGCGGCACGCGCCGGCGGATGGCGGCGAACCCTCCCGCGGCGATGATGAGCACCGTGGCGGCGCCCAGCAGCCGCAGTGCGGCGGCGCCGGCCGGGCTCACCAGCGTGAACAGGCGGGTGGCCAGCGCCGACCCGGCCTGCGCCCCCAGGGATGCGCCGAGGACCAGCAGCGCCGCCTGGCGCGGCCGGTGGCCGGGCGGGCTCACGCGGTCACGCCGCGGCGGAACTCAGGCGGCCGGCGCCCGCCGGGCGGGCGCGGGGTCCTCAGACGGCGGGGTCGTACGCGGCGCGGAGGGCGCGGCGCTCCTCCTCGCGGGCGATCGCCTCCTCGAAGTACCGGATCACCTCGTGCGGGACCGGGCCGGCGGGGACGTCGTCCCACACCCGGTTCTCGACCACCCGGAGGGCCGGGCGGCGGGTGGTGGGGGAGTCGTCCGTCTCGACGGGCAGGTCGAGCTGGATCGCGCGGGCCGTGGCGGTGTCGGACATTCGGGCTGCTCCTGGAGGGCGGCGGTCGCGGTGTCGCATGTCCTGTTCGTCACATGCGCAACGCTCCCTTCTCGTCGCCCGCCGATACCTCCGCGGAAACCCGCCGCCGCCGGGCGGCCATCACGAACGCCACGGCGCCCGCGGGCGTCGCCACGGCGTAGACCGCGTATCCGACGTACGGCGCGGCGTGCGTGACCGCGGCCAGCAGGCACCCCGCGGCCGCCGCGGGCGGCACCAGCAGCAGCGGCGCCAGGCGTCGCGTGGGCACGCCCGGAACAACGGCGAACGCCTCGGCGCCGTCCGGGGCCGGCGCGCCGCGCCGCAGCGCGCGCAGCGTGACGGCGACCAGCGGCACCAGCACCAGGGGTGCGAACGGCACCGCGGGCACGACGCCCAGCAGCGCCCACGCCACCACGAGACACGCCACGATGATCGCGGGGCGACCGATGCCGAGCGCACCCGGTCCCGGGCGGAACCGGTGGTGCAGGGCGTATCCGGCGCCCAGGGCGGCGGCCACGATCGCCGCGGTCACCGTGGCGTGCCCGGGATCGGGATCCACCCCGGCGTCGACGGACATGAAGGCCGACCATGCCCCCATGGCGGCCCCGCCACCGGCCGCCGCGATCCACGCCCGCCGCCCGCCGTGGCCCAGCAACCGGGGGAACACGCACCAGCCGATCACCACGCTCAGGGGGGCGTGCCATGCCAGCGCCGTCCACGAGATCGAGAGCGGCAGCATTGCGTAGACGGTCCCCACGACCATGCCCTCGACCGTCCAGCCGACCAGCGCGCCGACCAGGAAGAGCCGGCGCACGTCCGCGACCGCCAGGCGGCCCACCGCCACGAGCCCCAGATAGGCGACCGCCGTGTACGCGGCCAGCGTGAACAGGCTGTCGGCCACCGAGTCGTCGGGGCGCAGGCGCCCCCAGAAGGCCCGTTCCGAGAGCGCCCAGGTGACCAGGCCGGTGCCGAGCACGAACGGGAGTGCTGAGAGAGTGCGTCGCATGGACCGACGGTAGGACGCGGCTGCGCGTCCCGCGTCCACCCCCGGGATGATCCGGGTCCTCCCGCCGGGCTACACGCCCGGGCGGATCAGACCGCTCTCGTAGGCGGCGATCACCGCCTGCGCGCGGTCCCGCAGCCCGAGCTTGCCGAGGACCCGCGAGACGTGGGTCTTCACCGTCGCCTCGCCGACCACGAGCGCGGCGGCGATCTCGGCGTTGGTGAGGCCGCGGCCGAGCAGGGTGAGCACCTCGGCCTCCCGTGCGGTGAGCGACGCCACCGCCGGTGGCGGCACGGCGGGGCGGAGGCGGTCGGCGAAGCGCTCGAGCAGCCGCCGGGTGACGCTGGGCGCCAGCAGGGCGTCTCCGGCGGCGACCACCCGAACCCCCTCGGCGATCTGCGCCCGCCCCGCGTCCTTGAGCAGGAACCCGCTGGCGCCGGCCGCGATGGCCTCGGCCACCAGCTCGTCGAGGTCGAACGTGGTGACCACCAGCACCCGCGGTGCCTCCGGGGACGTGACGATCGCGCGCGTGGCCTGGATGCCGTCCATGACGGGCATCCGCACGTCCATCACCACGACGTCCGGGGCCAGGGCCTCCGCCAGCGCGACGGCCTGTGCGCCGTCGCTCGCGGCGCCCACCACCTCGATGTCCGGCTCGGCGTCCAGCACCGTCGCGAGCCCGGCGCGCACGAGGTCCTGGTCGTCGGCCACGATCACCCGCAGCGTCGGCGTGCTCATCCGCGCGTCCCCAGGGGCAGGCGGGCGACCACCGAGAACCCACCGTCGTCGCCGGCGCCGGCGTGGAGCTCGCCGCCGCACAGCGCCGCCCGCTCCCGCATGCCCGCGATGCCGTGACCGGTGGCGGCGCCGCCCGTGGCGCCGCGGCCGTCGTCCTCCACCGCGACCAGGAGGGCTCCGCCCTCCGTGTCCAGGCGCACCCGCGCACGGCGGGCGCCGGCGTGGCGGAGGACGTTGGTGAGGGACTCCTGCACGATGCGGTAGGCGGCGGCCGACACCCGTGCCGGGACGGCGGGCGGCCGCCGGTCCACCAGCTCCACCTCCAGGCCGTCGCGCCGCGCCGCGGCCACCAGCTCGGAGACGGCCTCCACCCCGGGGCCCTCACCCTCGCGGAGCTCCGACACGACCTGGCGGACATCCCTGAGCGCCTCGCGGGCGGTGGCCCCGATCGCGCCGAGGGCCGCCCGCGCTCGCTCGGGATCGCTGTCGAGCAGCGCATCCCCGGCATCCGCCTGCACCGCGACCGCGGTGAGGGCGTGCGCGACGGTGTCGTGGAGGTCGCGGGCGATGCGCTCCCGCTCGCGCTGCGCGGCGCCGGACGCCGCCTCCCGGCGCGCGCGGATCCGGTCGCCGGCCAGCCACGGGAGCGAGAACAGCACCAGTCCTCCGACGACCTCGCCGGCGTTCAGGCGGCCCCGTGCGGCGAGGGGCCCCGCCAGCACCGCGACCGCGCTCGTCCCGCAGGCCGCGAGTGCCACACGGGTGCTGTAGGCCGCGGCGACGTGCCCGAACAGCCACGCCAGCGACAGGGTCGCCCCGCCGGCGGCGTACCCGGCGGCCAGTGCCGCCATGAGGGCGCCCGAGACGACGGCCAGCACGACCAGCGGCGCCCGCGGCCGCAGCGCGATGGGGACCGTCGCCATGAGGACCAGCACGACTCCCACCATGTCGGTCGGCCGTTCCGCGCCACGGTCGTCGGCGAGGGCGAGCAGCGCGAACCCCGTGAGCAGCACGGCCGCAACGAGGTCGCTCCTGGCACGCAGGCGGGCGGGGACACGCATTGCCGGAGCGTAGGACAGGCGCGGCGCCGGGACCACGGTCCGGCGACGCATCCCTCGGATCAGCCGGGCGCACCGCCCAGCGCGTGGTCGACCAGTTCCACGTCCAGCCGCGGGAAGCATCGCTCGGCGGCCCGCACGACCGGCGCATGGTCGGTGCCGGCCCTCATCGGTGACCGGGACGTGACCCGGGCGGAGCCGAAGGACCGCGATCTGGCGATGGTGTTCCAGAACTACGCCCTGTACCCGTACATGACCGCGTTCGAGAACCTGGCGTTCGCCCTGAAGGCCCGGGGCGCGCCGGAATCGGAGATCCGCGGACGTGTGGAGCGGGCCGCCGAGATGTTGGGTATCACCGACCTGCTCGGCCGCCGTCCCAAGCCGCTCTCGGGCGGGCAGCAGCAGCGCGTCGCCATCGGCCGGGCCATCGTCCGGGAGCCCGCGGCGTTCCTGTTCGACGAGCCCCTGTCGAACCTCGACGCCAAGCTGCGGGTGGAGATGCGCACCGAGATCCTCAAGCTCCAGCGGGAGCTGGGGGCCACGATCCTGTACGTCACCCACGACCAGGAGGAGGCCATGACCCTGGCCGACGAGATGGTCGTGATGCGTGCGGGCCGGATCGCCCAGCGGGGTGGCCCGCGCGAGATCTACGGCTCACCCGGGAACGTCTTCGTCGGCACGTTCGTCGGTTCCCCCCAGATGAACGTGATCGCGGGCGAGGTGCGGGACGGGGCGTTCCACGGTCCCGGGTTCTCGGTCCCGGTGGCCGGGGGCGTCCCGGCCGGGCCGGCGCGGCTCGGCATCCGCGCGGAGCACCTGCGTCCGGGTGCGGTGCCGGATGCGCCGGGGACGCTTCGCGCCCACGTCGAGGTGATCGAGTTCATCGGCGCCGCGGGCGTCATCACCATCCGCCTCGCGGACGGCGCGGAGCTGCGAGCTCTCGTTCCGGCGGACGCCCTGTCGTCGCTGTCACAGGGGGACGACGCGCACTTCACCGTGGACCCGGCGGACCTCCACCTGTTCACCGCGGACGGCGAGGCCCGCCTGGGCTGAGCGGGGCGGCCCGCCGCCGCTCAGGTCACGGTGAGCGAGGCGAGCATGGCCGCGTGGCCCGGCACGGTGCAGCGGAAGGTCCACTGGCCCGGGGTGAGGACGATCGTCTGTGAGTCCTCGGTGTTGGCGGCGAGGCCGAAGAACGCCACCTGGGCGCCGCCGGTGGGGCGGACGTCCAGGTTGTGGTTGATCCCGCCCTCGACCTTCCGCGTCACCGTGTAGGTGCCCGCGGGGACGCTGCTGGCCGACAGGGTCAGCGCGAACCCGTCGGGCCCGCTGAACTCCCGGACGGTGATGGTCCCCTGCACCGGTGCCGTCGTGGTGCCGGAGGTCGTGGTCCCGGCCGTCGTCGTGCCCGGTGTCGTGGGCGAGGTCGGAACGGTGGGCGCGGTGGCCACGGTGGGGGTCGTCTGCGCCGTCGGGGTGGTGGGGGTCGGGACGACCACGCGCACGCGCACACGGACCCGCTTGCAGACCCTGCGCTTGACCACCTTGCCGTTGCGGCGCACGACCTTGCCGGCCCGCCGGACCGGCACGAGGGTGCAGCGGCGCACGAACCGGTACCGGAACACCACCGCCGCCTCGCGGGCGCCGTGATGGGCGGCGGGCGCCGTCACCGCGGTGCCGGGGTCGGCGGTGCGGGGGCCGGAGGTCATCGCGCTCAGGCTCATCGCGGCCGACAGGAGCGCGGCGGCGGCGATGACCAGGATCGTGGCCAGGCGTCTCGGGTTCATGCGGGCACCCTAGACCGGACGCGCGTCCGGACGCCACCCCCGGACGGAGGGGGGACGTCCGGCCCCCGGCGGTCAGGCGCTGAAGCTGTCCCCGCAGGAGCAGGTGCCGGTGGCGTTGGGGTTCCGGATGCGGAATCCCTTGCGCAGCAGGGTGCTCTCGTAGTCGATCACCGATCCGGTGATCTGGATGGCGCTCTTGAGGTCCATCAGCACGCGCACCCCGGAGGAGTCGGCCTCCCGGTCACCGGGTCCGGCCACCTCGCCGGGCTCGAGCAGGTCCAGCTTGTACTCCAGCCCGGAGCAGCCCCCGGCCAGGATGCGCACCCGGACCCCGGGCGCCTTGCCCAGGCGTTCGGCCGACTCCCGGATGTACCGGGCGGCCGGTTCGGTGACCTCCACCAGCGCCGCGCCGATGCCGGTCTCCTGGGCCTCGCGTGCCGCGCGGGCCCGTGCCCGCGCGGCCGCCTTCTTCTCCTCGAGGGTGAGCGGGCGGTCGGGCGCCGCGCTGGTGGACTCAGCCATAGCCCATCACCTTCATCATGAAGCGCCCCTCCTCCACGGCGGGTCCCACACCCAGTTGATGTCAACGCCCTTCACGCCCTCCAGGGGCTCCAGGGCGGCGCGGCTGTCGGAGAGGATCTGCTCGGTGAGCGGGCAGCCCATGGAGGTGAGCGTCATGTCCAGCGTGACGTTGCCCTCCTCGTCCTGGTTCACCCCGTAGAGCAGGCCCAGGTCCACGATGTTGATCCCCAGCTCGGGGTCCTCCACCTGCTTCATCGCGCTGCGGATGTCGTCCTCGGTCGCCATGTCATCGCTCCGTGGTCGCCGTGTGGGTCTGGAGGGCGTCCTTCAACGCCATCCATGAGAGCAGTGCGCACTTCACGCGCACCGGGTACTTCGCGACGCCCTCCAGGGCGATCGCGTCACCCAGGCGGTCCTCGTCCGGCTCGGCCTCGCGGTGCATCATCAGGCGGAAGTGCTCGATGAGCTCCATCGCGTCGTCCACGGGCAAGCCGACGGCGGCCTCGCTCATCATCGACGCGGACGCCTGGGAGATGGAGCAGCCGTCGCCGGTGTGGCCCACCTCCGCGATCCGCCCGTCCTCCAGCCGCACCTCCAGGTGCAGCTGGTCGCCGCACACCGGGTTGTTGTGGTCCACCTCCACCGACGGGGCCGCGAGCTCGCCGCGGTGCCGGGGCTTGCGGTAGTGGTCCAGGATGATCTGCTGGTAGAGGTCCTCGAGTCCCATCAGGCCGCCATGAAGGCCCGCGCCTCGGCCAGGGCCCGCGCGAGCGTGTCGATGTCCTGCTCCGTGTTGTACAGGTACGTGCTGGCGCGCGCCGTGGCGCCCACGCCCAGGGTGCGCATGAGGGGCTTCGCGCAGTGGTGCCCGGCGCGCACGCACACGCCCTGGCGGTCCACCAGCTGGGCGATGTCGTGGGGGTGGAGGTCCGGCAGGCTGAAGCTGATGGGGCAGCCCCGCACGTCGGGGTCCTTCGGGCCGTGGATCGTGATGCCGTCGATCTCCGACAGGACGCCCAGCGCGTACGCGGTGAGGCTGCGCTCGTGGGCGCGCACCGCGTCCATACCGATGTCCATGAGGTAGTCGGCGGCGGCGCCCAGCCCCACGGCCTCGGCGATGGGCGGCGTGCCGGCCTCGAACTTGTAGGGCAGATCCGCCCAGGTGGACCCCTCAACGCGCACGTCGGAGATCATCTCCCCGCCACCCAGGAACGGCTCCATCGCGTCCAGGGTCGCCGGGTCGGCCACCAGCACCCCGATCCCGGTGGGGCCCAGCATCTTGTGGCCGGTGAAGGCCATGAAGTCGGCGCCCGTGTCGGCGAAGCGCACCGGCATGTGGGGGACGCTCTGCGAGGCGTCCACCAGGACCTTCGCGCCGTAGGTGTGGGCCATCCGCGCGATCTCGGCGACCGGGTTGATGGTGCCCAGCACGTTCGAGACGTGCACGACGCCCACCATCCGCACCGGCTCGGTGCGCAGCGTGACCTCGAGCCACTCCAGGTCGAGCCGGCCGTCACCGTCGACGGGCGTGAACAGCACCCGCGCCCCGGTGATCTGCGCGACCAGCTGCCAGGGGACGATGTTGCTGTGGTGCTCCATCTCGGTCACCACGATGGCGTCGCCGGCCGTGAGGTTCCGGATGCCCCACGCCCAGGCCACCAGGTTGATCGCCTCGGAGGCGTTCTTGGTGAACACGGTGCCGCGCCGGTCGGCGCCGACGAGCCGGGCCACCGAGAACCGCCCGGCCTCGTACCGGTCGGTCGCCTCGGCGGCCAGCGCGTACACGCCGCGGTGCACGTTCGCGTTGGTCTCGGTGTAGTACCGCTCCATCGCGTCCAGCACGGCGCGCGGCTTCTGCGAGGTGGCCGCGGAGTCCAGGTACACGAGCGGCACGCCGTTCACCTCCCGCTCCAGGATCGGGAAGTCGGCGCGCAGCGCCCGCGGATCCAGCTCCGCGGCCATCGTCATCGGCTCAGGCCCCGGAGACGGCCGCGGGCTCGGCCGATCCGTACTCGGCGTAGCCGTTCGCCTCCAGCTCGTCGGCGAGCTCCGGACCGCCGGTGCGCACCACCCGGCCGTCGTACATCACGTGCACCACGTCCGGGGTGATGTACTTCAGGATCCGGGTGTAGTGGGTGATGATGAGGGCGCCCAGGTCCGGTCCGCGCAGCGAGTTCACGCCGTTGCTGACGACCTTGAGGGCGTCCACGTCCAGACCGGAGTCGGTCTCGTCGAGGACCGCGAACTTCGGCTCCAGCATCGCCATCTGCAGGATCTCGTGCCGCTTCTTCTCGCCGCCGGAGAAGCCCTCGTTGAGGTACCGGTCCGAGAAGCTGGCGTCGAACTCGAGCAGCTTGCTCTTCTCCTGGAACAGCTTCATGAACGCGCGCGGGGAGATCTCCTCGCCGCGGACCGCGTTCAGCGCGGTGCGCAGGAAGTTGAGGACCGACACCCCGGGGACCTCCACCGGGTACTGCATGGCCAGGAAGAACCCGGCCTGGGCGCGCTCGTCGGCCTCCATGTCCAGGAGGTCCGCGCCGTTGAACGTCACCGAGCCGCCGGTGATGTCGTAGCGGGGGTGCCCGGCGAGGGCGTAGGCGAGGGTGCTCTTGCCCGAGCCGTTGGGGCCCATGAGCGCGTGCACCTCGCCCTGCGGGATGGCGAGGTCGACGCCCGTGAGGATCGGCTTGCCGTCAACGGCGACCTCGAGGCCCTCGATCGTCAGGATGGGATCGGCCACTGGGTGAATCTCCTCGTCAGATGTCGAACGGGTGCGCGTGGCTCGGCGTTGGGTCCACCAGGACCCGGTCGCCCTCCACGGTCACACCGAAGGTGGGAAGGGGGGTGGTGGCGGGCGGGGTGATCGCCTCGCCGGTGACGATCGAGAAGAACGCGCCGTGGCGCGGGCACTCGATGCGGTCGCCGTCGATGTAGGCGCCGGCGAGCGACTCGCGGGCGTGCGTGCAGGTGTCGTGCAGGGCGTGGAAGGTCCCGCCCAGGTTCACCAGGCACACGGGGGTGCCGGCGACCTCGACGCGGATGCTGCCGCCGTCGGGGACGTCCCCGACGGCGGCCACGTCCACGGGCCCCTGGCTCACGCCAGCTTCTCCGCCACCGCGGCCTCGAGCTCGTGCCGCAGCTCCTCGAGCTTCACGTGCTCGAGGACCTCCTGCAGGAAGCCCACCACGATGAGCCGCTTGGCCACGTCCTCCGGGACGCCGCGCGAGCGCAGGTAGAACAGGTGGTCGTCGTCCACCCGGCCCACGGCGCCGGCGTGGGAGCACTTCACCTCGGCCGTCTCGATCTCCAGGAAGGGGATCGTGTCGGCGCGGGCGCCCTCGTTGAGCACCAGGTTCCGGTTGGTCTGGTACGCGTCCGTGCCGGGCGCGCCCGGGGGCACCACCAGGTTGCCGAAGAAGACGGTGTGGGCCGTGTCCTTCAGGGCGCCCTTGTAGAGCAGGTTGGAGTACGCCTGCGGCGCCTCGTGCCGGGAGACGATCCGGTGCTCGAAGTGCTGGTCGCCGTCGGCGAAGTACAGGCCCAGGGCGCGGGAGTCCGAGCCGGGGCCGGACGCCACCATCGTGGCCTCCACGCGCACCACGTCGCCGCCGAGCGTGACCACCACGGAGCGCACCTTCGCGTCCTTGTGGGCCGAGGCGGTGATGCGGGCGTGGTGGCGCACGCCGTGGCCCCACTGGACCAGCGACAGGTGCTCCAGCTCGCCGCCGGGCATGACGATGAGCTCGGCGGCGGTCGAGACCGCCACCGGGCCGGCGAGGTCGGGGGAGACGAAGCGGTCGATGACCGTGGCCTTCGCGCCCTCCTCCACGATGATGAGCGTGCGGGCGTTCACGCGGCCGGTCGCGCCGGTCGCCGTGAGCAGCGTCTCGGTGGGGATCGCCAGCTCCACGCCCTTCGGGACGTACACGAACGTGCCGCCCTCCCAGTGCGCCGCGTTCAGCGCGCCGGGGCGGTCCGCGAAGCCGATGAGCGAGTACAGGCGCGAGCGCACCAGGTCCTCGTGGTCGATCAGCGCCTGGCCGAGCTCGGCCACGATGACCCCGGCGGGCAGCTCGCCCAGCTCCGGGGCGGCAGGCGCGCCGTCCACCAGCGCCAGCCGCGCGGACCGCGTCCCGCCCTCCGCCGCGGCGACCGCGGCCGTGGCCGCGCCGCCGCTGGGCTCGGCACCGCCCAGCCCGAGGGAGGCCGGCGGGGTGAACCGCCATGCCTCCTCCTGGCCGGTGAGCTCCGGGAGCGTCTCCAGGTTCGCGGTGGCCGTGGCGCGGGCCTCGGCGGCCCAGGCGGGTGCTGCGTCAGCCAATGGAACCCTCCATCTGCAGCTCGATGAGCCGGTTCAGCTCGACGGCGTACTCCATGGGCAGCTCCTTGGCGATGGGCTCGATGAAGCCCCGCACCACCATGGCCATGGCCTCCTCCTCGGAGAGCCCCCGGCTCATGAGGTAGAAGAGCTGGTCGTCGGCCACCTTCGAGACGGTCGCCTCGTGGCCGATCGAGCAGTTCTCCTCCTGGATGTCCATGTAGGGGTAGGTGTCCGACCGGCTCTGCTCGTCGAGCAGCAGCGCGTCACAGACCACCGACGCCTTGGACCGCACGGCACCGGGCTCCACCTTCACCAGGCCGCGGTAGGACGTGCGCCCGCCCCCGCGGCTGATCGACTTGGAGACGATCGTGCTGCTGGTGTCGGGGGCCACGTGCACCATCTTTGCGCCGGCGTCCTGGTGCATCCCCTCGCTGGCGAAGGCCACCGAGAGCACCTCGCCGCGCG
>LNFL01000108.1 GCA_001464275.1 Actinobacteria bacterium Ga0077560
CGGGCGGCGTGGCCTGCGGATCGTCGGGCGGGGTGGTCACCCGGCGTCCTCCGTGGGCGGGATGGGGATGACCTGCGTGCCGCCCGCGGTGAGCAGCTCCGGCGGCGGGGGGGCGAAGCGCGCGCCGCACTGCATGCAGAACCGGGCCTCGGCGTAGAACGGCGCGCGGCACACCAGGCAGGCCCCGGCCTCGGCGGGGGCCTCGATCACCACGCCGCCGCGCCGCTGCTGCTTGGCCCGGCGGATCTCCTCCAGCTGGGCGTCGATGAACCGCACCGCGTCGTCGACCTCGGCCACCATCCCGGCGCGGTGCCGCGCGACGGCCTCACCGAGGCGCCCGGCGCGGTAGAGCTCGAAGGTGAGGCCGCCCAGGTGGAAGAGCATCTCCTCGCGCTTGGCCATCAGCTCGCGGCGCTCGCGGCGCAGCCGTGCCCCGCCGCCCTGCGCCTCCGGCATCGCGATGGTCCCGGTGGGCTGGTCGGGGTCCGGGGGGCGCTCGATGACGCCGGTCTGCTGCGGATCGGGCTCGCCGTCGGCCTCGCCGCGGCCCCGCCGGCCCAGGCGCAGGGACCGCCGCCGCGGGGCGGCGTCGGACGCGGGCGCGGCGTCCGGGGCCTCGTCGACCTCGCCTGCGGGCGGGGGCGGGGCGGGCTCGGCGACGGGCTCGGTCGCCGCGGGCGGCGAGGAGGTGGTGTCCTTGGGCTCCGTCAAGGTCGTCCGATGGTACCGATGATTGCGGCCGTCATCCGCCGCCGGGGGTCCGGGCTTTATCCTGTGACGATGCCGCAACAGCAGCCTCCATGGTCCACGGAGCCGTTCGGTGATGCGCTGCGCGCGGCGCTGGCGTTCCGCGGCCTGAGCTTCCGGGACCTGGAGTCACGGTGCCTGGTGCCGGTCGGCAACCTGCACGACCACGCCAGCGGCAAGCGGCCGCCCCCGGGGGACGACCTGCTGCGCCGCATCGCGGACGGGCTGGCGGTCGATCCGCGCTACTTCCGTGAGTGGCGCGAGCGGCGCCTGGTGGAGGCACTGCGCGAGGTACCGGAGGCCGAGCTGTGGCTGTCGCGGCAGGTCGCCGGCCGCCGTCTCAAGCGGGCGTGGCGGTCCCTCGGCGCCGACGCGCCGACGCCGCCGGCCTGAGTCACTAACCTTCCGGCCCCGATGGCGGTCCACTTCATCACCGGCGCGACGGGTCTGGTCGGCGGCCGGCTCATCCGCGACCTGCGCGAGCAGGGTCACGAGGTGCGGGCGCTCGTGCGGCTGGTCTCCCAGGGGCCCGCGATCGCCGCGCTGGGCGCCGAGGTGGTGGTGGGCGACCTCACCTCACCCGCCCCGTGGATCGGCCGGCTCGACGACGCCGAGGTGATCTGGCACGCCGGGCTGCCGCGGTTCTCCCCGCCCATCCGGGCCATCTCGGTGCGGCGGGGGGCGTCGCAGGCCGCGCGAGCCGCGTCCGTGCTCGCCGAGGCGGCCGGCGACCGGCCCGTGATCCTCGCCTCGTCGGCGCTGGTGTACGGATCCCACGCCGGGATGCCGGTGGGGGAGGACGACCCGGTGCGGCCGTCCGGCATGGCCATGGTCGCCGCGGCGGCCGAGGACGCCCTGGCGCCGGCCCCGGGCCTGCGGATCGTGCGGCTGGGCTGGGTGTACGGGCCCTCGGGGATGATCGCGTCCATCGTCCGGGGCCTGCAGGGCATCCGGTACCGGGTGGTGGGGGACGGCACGAACCACATGCCGCTCATCTCGGCGTCCGACGCGGCCGCGGCGATGCTGGCCGCCGCGGCGCTGCCGCCGGGCGCGCACGCGGCCGCCGAGGCGGACGTGCCCACCCAGCGGGAGCTGGTGCACGCCATCTGCGCCGAGATCGGCGCCCTGCGTCCCGACCATCTGCCCCCGCGCGTCGCGGCCCTCAGCTTCGGCGGCGCCCTGGTGGAGGGGCTGCGGACCTCGATCGCCCTGCGTCCCGGCCGCCTGGCCGAGGCGGGTTGGACCCCGGCGCAGGACTGGCGCCGGGACCTGGTCAGCTCGGTGCGGACTCCGGCGGATTCGGGACCAGCCTGACCTCCGCGCGGGACTCCAGGCGCCCGCCGCGGTGGAACGTGAGGTCCAGCGTGTCGCCCTTCAGGTCGCCGTAGACGCCGATCCCGAGGGCGAGCATCACCGAGCGGCCGAAGCCCATCTTCGGGCGGGCGTGCAGCGGTGGGTCGAACATGATGCGGTCGCCGTCGAGGGTGAAGCCCTCACCCTCCGTGCGCGGCTCGCCGTTCACGTAGGCGACCACGGGACGCTCGGCCCCCTGGGGCAACCGCACCCAGTGGACGGCGTTCTGACGGCGCAGTTCGGAGATCTCGGTCATCCCCCAAGGTTAGTACGGTGCGTCGGCGCCGGTGCCCACCGGCCACGCGTCGAGGTCATCCGCCCCGGCCGTCACCAGGCGCTCGATCACCGCGACCGCGCCCGGATCGAGCTGGGTTCCGGCGACCCGCGTGCATTCGGCGAGGGCCTCCGACCGCGAGAGTGCGGACCGGTAGGGGCGGTCGGCGGTCATCGCGTCCCACGCGTCGGCGGTCGCGAGGATGCGCGCGCCCTCAGGGATCGCGGCGTCCGAGATCCCTGAGGGGTACCCCGCCCCGTCGATGCGCTCGTGGTGGTGGCGCACCCAGGCCACCTGCTCGTCGGAGAGCACCTCCGCGACGATCGCCGCGCCCAGCTCGGCGTGGGCGGTGACCTGGGCGTACTCGTCGGGGGTCAGGGCGCCGGGCTTGCGCAGCACGGCGTCGGGGATGCCGATCTTGCCCACGTCGTGCACCAGCGCCGCCTCCCGCAGCGCGAGCGCCCGGTCCTCGGCCCACCCGCAGCCCAGGGCGATTCGGTACGTGAGGTCGGCGACCCGCTCGGAGTGGCGCTGTGTGGCCGCATCGCGCGCGTCCACCGCGCGGGCCAGCGCCCGCAGGGCGGCGAGGGTGCGGGCCCGCTCGGCGTGCTGCGCCCGGTCGGCCTGCGCCTCCAGCGCGGGGTCGCCGGGGACATGACGCACGGTCATGTCGCGGCCCTGGGCCTTGGCGGCCAGCAGCGCCGCGTCGGCCAGGCGGAACAGCTCGCCGGCGGTCCCGGCGTCCGCCAGCTCGCAGACGCCCACCGATGCGGAGATGCCGTGGGCGGCGGTCACCGGCCGGCCGCCGATCGCCGCCCGGGCCCGCTCGGCGGCCGCCACGGCGCCCTCGATGTCGGTGGACGGCATGAGCCAGGCGAACTCCTCGCCCCCCACGCGAGCCACCAGCTCACCGTCGCGGGCCACCGAACGGAGCCGCGCGGCCACCTCCGCCAGCACGCGGTCGCCGGCCTGGTGGCCGTGCGTGTCGTTGACGTCCTTGAAGTGGTCCAGGTCGATCACCGCCAGCGACAGGGGACGGCCATGGCGCACCGCCAGTGCGGCCTCCTCGCGAAGCCGGCGGTGGAAGGCGCCGTGGTTGGGCAGGCCGGTGAGCGAGTCGCTGGCGGCGCGCTCGGCCAGGCGGCGTCGCGCGTCGGAGTTCGCGATCGCCAGGCCCGCGAGGCGGGCGAACGGCTCCAGGCGGTCCTCCACCCCGGGGGGCAGGCGCCCGCCGTCGCGGGCCACGACCACCACGGCGCCCCAGCTGCGGCCGGAGACCGTGATGGGGGTGGCGGCGCCGGCCCGGATGCCCGCACGGGCGAACACCCCGTCCAGCGGCTCCGGCAGGACCCCGCCGCTGACCACCCGGGCCGGCCCCCCGGAGGCGATCGCGCGTGACACGACGCCGCCGGCGGCGAGCGGCGCCCGCGCACCCTCCGGCAGCCGGGCGCAGAGCGTCTCGGATCCCGCCACACCCGCGATCAGGGCGCCATCGCCGTCGACGCGCAGCACCCACCCGGCCTCGCCACCGGTGAGTGCGACCACCTGCCGGGCGAGCGCCGGGAAGAGCTCGTGGTCCGGGGCCTCCTGCGCGACCAGCTCGGCGATCGTGCGCAGCGCGGCCTGCTCCCGGCCGGCCATCTCGACATGCGCGACCACGCGGTTGCGGGCGCGGCTCAGCATGACCCACAGCAGCACGCCGGCGGTCGAGAGCATCCCCACCCCGATGATGGCGCGCAGCGTCAGCTCCTCCACCGTCTCGTCCAGGTCCCGGCTGGCGGCGTTGGCCGCCCGGACCCGCGCCCGAACCCAGCCGTCGTGCTCGCGGGAGACCTGCTGGGTGACGCTGACGCTCGCCCGGACGATCCGCTGGCGGAGCGCCGGATCCCGGACGGTGAGCAGCGCTCGCGCGCCCGTCAGGATCGCCCGGTAGCTGGCGATGCTGCGGCGGGCGCCGAGCTCGGCGCCCTCGCCGGCGTACATGTCCCGCCGCTGCCGGTCCGCGAGGGCCTGCGAGCGGTCGCCCAGCCGGCGGATGCGGCGCTCCAGCGCGGGTGAGATCGCCGCGCCGCCGTCGAGCTGGTCCCGCCAGAACTCGATCTGCAGCAGGCGCCCCTCGTCCCGCAACGCCATCAACTCCCCCAGGAACCGGTTCTCGTCGCGCTGACGGGCGGTGGCGTCCAGCAGCGTCCGGGCGGACGACAGCACCAGGGCCGAGACCACGACGGCCATCAGCACCAGGAGGGCGAACTGCGCGAGCTGCAGTCGCCGCACCCGGGCGAGTCCGGACGCCTGGTCGGCGATCCCGGGTGGGCCTGGGGTTCGATGGAGCACGGGCACGTGTCCCACGAGGTGGACGTTCGGGCCCCGCCCGACCGGCGGAGCGCCGCCCAGGGTAGTACCGGCGGGCGTTCCGGTCGAATCCCGGACGCTCAGCGGGCGGCGTTCACCGCCCGTCCGGCCGGCGCATCGCCGGGGACCGGGCCGCCCACGCCCACCAGGCGTTCCATCACGGCCACCATGGCCGGGTCCAGCTGGTCGCCCGCCACACGCCGGCACTCGGCGAGGGCCGCGTCGGGGGACAGGGCCCTGCGGTACGGACGGTCGGCGGTCATCGCGTCCCAGGCGTCCGCCACCGCCAGGATCCTGGCGCCCTCGGGGATCGCCTCCCCGGACAGGCCGTCCGGGTAGCCGCGGCCGTCCATGCGCTCGTGGTGGTGGCGCACCCAGGCGACCTGCTCATCCGAGAGGACCTCCGCCACGATCGCGGCCCCCAGCTCGGGGTGGGCCGCCACCAGCGCGAACTCCCCGTCGGTGAGCCCACCCGGCTTGCGCAGGACCTCG
>LNFL01000109.1 GCA_001464275.1 Actinobacteria bacterium Ga0077560
CAGCGCCGCCTCGCGCAGCGCCCGGGCCCGGGCGTCGCCCCAGCCGGACTCGATCGCGATGCGGTGGGTGAGGTCCGCCACGCGCTCGGAGTGGCGCTGGGTGGCCGCATCGCGGGCATCCACGGCCCGGGCCAGCGCGCGCAGCGCCGCCAGCGTCCGCGCCCGCTCGGCGCGGCGCAGGCGCTCATCGCCGTCCGGCTCGTCCAGCGATCCGGGCACGTACCGGACCGTCGTGTTGCGGCCCTGCGCCTTGGCCTGCAGCAGGGCGCCGTCGGCGAGCCGGAACAGCTCGCCGGCCGTCCCGGCGTCATCGAGCTCGCAGACGCCGACCGATGCCGAGAGCCCCTCCAGCCCGGCGACGGGCTCCGCGGAGATGCGCGCCCGGGCCCGCTCGGCGGCCATGACGGCGTCCTCGGCCCGCGTGCCCGGCATGATCCACGCGAACTCCTCGCCTCCCACGCGCGCGAGCATCTCGCCGTCCCGGACCGAGGAGCGCAGCCGGGCGGCGACCTCGGCCAGGACCGTGTCGCCCACCTGGTGGCCGTGCGTGTCGTTGATCTCCTTGAAGTGGTCCAGGTCGATGACCGCGAGCGAGAGCGGGGCGCCGTGGCGGATGGCCACCGCGGTCTCGTCGTGGAGCCGTTCGTGGAACACCCCGTGGTTGGGGAGCCCGGTGAGCGGGTCGTTGGAGGCCCGCTCGGCGAGCCGCCGGCGCGCGTCCGCGTTGGCGATGGCCAGGCCCGCCAGGCGCGCGAAGGGCAGCAGGGCGTCCTCCGTGCCGGCCGGCAGGTCCTCGGGCCCCGCCGCGACCACCACCAGCGCGCCCCACACCGTGCCGCCGACGCTGACCGGCGTGGCGAGCCCCACGCCGACGTCCCGTCCCGCCAGCGCGGCGCGGAGCGCCTCGGGCAGCACGATGTCACCCTCGGCGCGGGCCGGCTTGCCCGTGGACAGCGCCAGGGCGACCGGACCACCCGGCGCGATGGGGCCGCGGAACCCGTCCGCGGCCAGCCGCTCGAGCGCATCGTCACCGGTCGTGGCGGCGCCCATCAGGACCGCGTCCCCACCGTCGACGCGCACCACCCACCCGCCCGCGGCGCCGGTCAGCACCACGACCTCCCCGGCCAGGGCCCGGAAGATCTCCTCGTCGGGCCCCTCCCGGGCCACCAGCTCCGCCACGTGGCGCAGGGCCGCCTGCTCACGACCGGCGCGTTCGATGTGGGCGAGGACCCGCTGGCGCGCTCGGGCCAGCGCCCACCACAGCAGCACCCCGACGGCGGTGAGGAACCCGATGGCCGCCAGGGCCTGGAGGCCCAGCCGCCGCATCGTGCGGTCGAGGTCCACGCTGGCCCGGTTCGCGGCGTCGACCCGCGCCCGCACCCATGCGTCGAAGTCGACCGACAGGCGCTCCACGCGGCCCAGGGTCCGTTCGATGCGCCGGTTGCGGTCGACGGGGTCGGTGCTGGTGAGGTACCCGGCCGCGTCGGTGGCGATCGCGTCGAACTCCCGCACCACCCGGTTCGCCGCGGCGGCGGCCTCCGGGCCGGCGGTCAGCTCCGAGGCCTGGCGGCGGGCCAGCGCGTCGGCACCGGTCAGGAAGTCGCCGAGCCGCAGTGCGAGGCGGGTGTTCACCCCGTTCTCGCCCCGCGCCACCGTGCGCCAATACTCGACCTGCGCGAGCCGCCCCTCATCGCGCAGCGCCACCAGGTCACGAAGGAAGTCGTTCTCCTGGCGTTGCCGGACGGTCGCGTCCAGCAGCGAGGCGGCGGACAGCAGCCCGACACCCGTCACCAGGAGGGCCATCACGATCAGCATCGCGATTTGCGCGAGCTGGAGGCGCCGGACGCGCGCCAGGCCCGAGGCGTGGGCCACGGAGGCCGCCGCGGGCCGGTCGCTCGGGAGGTGAGTGATGCGCATGGTCCCGGCAATTGGATCGACCCGCCGGCGCCGGGCCTTGAGCGGCGTCCACGGCGATGCCCCGGGGGTATGCTCGTCCGAGAGGCGTTGCGACGGGAGGCACAGATGAAGGTCGTGATCAGCGGCGGGGGCATGGTGGGCATGGCGCTCGGCCGTTCGAGCCGACGATCATCGAGCGCATGCCGGCGGGCGTCTACATCCCGCGCGGCTACATGCTCGGGTACCAGGGCTACCCGCCCCTCGAGGAGATCGGGGTCATGTCCGAGATCCGCAGCCAGGGCTGGGACATCGCCCCGCGGCCCGACGGCTCCGCCGTGGCGGTGTGCGTGCAGTTCGGCAAGCTGCTGGGCGCGCTGGCCCGCGACCTCCCGATCGTGCACGAGCACGTGGTGTCGGAGCTGGTGCGCGACGACTCCGGCCGCGTGGTGGGCGTGGTCGCCGACGGCCCGGGCGGCGCGACGACCACCTTCGAGGCCGACCTGGTGGTGGCCTGCGACGGCGTCGGCTCCCCGGTGCGCGAGATGGCCGGCCTCGAGGCGAAGGTCGAGCCCCTGGCCGAGGCGTCGCTCACGTGGATGTGCGACGAGCCCGGCGGGGTCTCCTTCGGGATGGCCTACCTGTCCGACGGCTCCCACATCGGCACGCTCGGCTGGCCCGAGGGCTCGGCCGGCTGGCGGACCTGCGAGAAGGTCGGGGCGGAGGCCGCCCTGGCGCCCGGTCTGGACGCCATCAAGGAGATGTGGGTGCGCCTGCTGCCGGAGTCCGAGAAGGGCATCTCCGGGCTCACCAGCATGGATCAGGTGCGCTACTCCGAGCCCCGCCTGCTATCCGCCCCGGAGTGGTGGCGGCCGGGCGTGGTGATCATCGGCGACTCGGCCCACTTCTTCGGCCCCGAGACCGGCGTGAGCTCCGGCATCGGCCTGGGCGACGCCCACGCCCTCGCCGAGGCGATCCGCCAGAACCCGAACGACCCGGACGCCGCCTGCGAGAGCTACGTGATGTGGCGCCAGCCGGTCATCCGGCCGTACGAGGCGATGGACCCGGGCCGCCAGCGCATGGTGCTCGCCGGCGGGCAGCAGGCCACGCCCGAGGAGCGCTGGCCCCCGGCCGGCTGACCCGTCAGGCGGCCCGTGCGGGGGCCGCGCCGCGGACCGGGACGAACCGGCCGCGCGCGGTCTCCCGCAGGCGCCGGACGTCCTCCGCCCGCGTCACCGACAGCGGGATGGTCGCCGACAGCTCGCGCAGCACGTCCGCCGTGGTGAGCGCGCGGTCCCGCGCGACCACCCCGTAGAGGGCCGCCACGGTGGCCGCCTCGATCTCCGCCCCGCTGAAGCCCTCGCTGGCCGCCACCAGGGCCGGCAGATCGAACGCCGCGGGGTCCTGCCGGCGCAGGCGCAGGTGGATCCCCAGGATCTCGGCCCGCTCGGCCGGCTCGGGAAGGTCCGCGAAGAAGACCTCGTCGAACCGGCCCTTGCGCAGCAGCTCGGGCGGCACCGCGGACAGGTCGTTCGCCGTCGCCACCACGAACACGCCCCCGCGCTCCTCCTGGAGCCAGGTCAGGAACGCGCCGAACAGCCGGCGCGACACGCCGCCGTCGCCGTCGCCGCCGGCGGGGACCATGCCCTTCTCGATCTCGTCGATCCACAGCACGGCGGGGGACATGGCGGCCGCCATGTCGAACGCGCGGCGCAGGTTGCGCTCGGACTCGCCCACGTACTTGTCCAGCAGCCGGCCGGCGTCGAGCTTGAGCAGCGGCAGGCCCCACTCGCGCGCGATCACCTTGGCGGCGAGCGACTTGCCGCACCCGGGGACGCCCACGATGAGGATCCCGCGCGGGGCGGGCAGTCCCAGCTCCCGCGCACGGTCGGTGAAGCCGGCCCGCGCGCGCCCAAGCCAGGCCTTCAGGCCGTCGAAGCCGCCCAGCCGGAACGGGTTGTCGGCCGCGGGATGGTACTCCAGCACCCCGTCGTCGGCGATGAGCCGGGCCTTGCGGTCGAGCAGGTGGGGGATGTCGGCGGCGGTGAGGTGGCCATCCTCGAGCACCGCGCTCGTCACCGCCTGACGGGCCTGCTGGGCGGTGAGGCCCGTGAGGGCGTCGATCACCGCGCGCCGGCCGGAGGCGTCCAGTCGCACGGCCGCGCCGTGGTCCTCGAGCACCGCGGTGACCACGGCGGTCAGCTCCGCGCGGTCCGGGGGCCCCACCACGATGGTCGCGGCCAGGGCGTCCACCTCCGCCGGCAGCTCCACGCCGCTGCCCAGCACGACCGCGGTGGATCCGGACCGCTGGAGGGCCTCGAGGGCCTCGCGCAGCGACCGGGCGACGCGGGCATCGGCGAGGTGGTGGTGCAGGTCCTTGAGGACCACCACCAGCGGGCCGCGCATCTCGGCGATGTGGGCCAGGACGTCGGACGGGGCGAGGATGGAGCGGTTGACGGCCTCGGGCCGGTCGGCGGGGGTGAACCCGCGTGTGACCGACCACTCGAACGCCGGGAGGTCGAGCGCGCCGGCGGCGGCGATCACCAGGTCCCGGCCGCGGGCCTCCTCGACCGTCTCGATGACCAGGAGCGGTTGCCTGCTTCGCAGCAGCAGGCGCAGGTCGTGTGCGATGCCCACCGGTCGATCAATCGGCGGGCGGCGGATCCGCCCCGAGCGGCGCGGCACCCGGCCGCACGGGCAGCGTGCCGCGGCGGTAGGTCAGGACGGGCATCGCCGCGCACCAGCCGACCGCGCCGACGACCATGAGGATCCCGGCCGTCCGCACCGTCTGGGCCAGCGGCCCGGCCGCGTCGATCGCGTCGAATGCCTCGGGACCCAGCAGCCAGGCCCAGTCATGGGTGTTGCCGCCCACCAGCTCCAGCCGCTCGTACGGCGCGTCCGCGATGTAGACCGCCGCGCCGTGGCAGGAGAGGCCCGCCCACGCCAGGCCCGCTGCGCCGCCGAGCGGGTCGCGCATCCGGTACACGAGGTAGGCGCCGACGGCCAGCGGGACGCCGATCTGGCCGATGGTGCCGGCCATGAAGTACAGGATGCGCGGCGCCCAGATGAGCGCCCAGTGGCTGGACTCGTGGATGCCCAGCTCCACCATCTGCAGCGGCGCGATCGGCGCGTCGTCGGCGTAGTAGCGCAGGCCCAGCAGCGCGATCACCAGCGCCCCGGCGACGTATCGCCAGAGCCATGTCCAGGACGAGACCGAGGTCACGTCATGGACATCGGCATGGGCGGCCCCGCGCCCGAGGCCGGGGGCCGCCCATGCCGGGAGGATCAGTCCTCGTCGTCCTCGTCGTCGTCGTCCTCGTCGTCCGCGACGAGCACCTGGGGCAGCGTCGCGTAGAACGCGTCCTCGAGCTCATCCGGCACCTGCACGGTGATCGCGACCACGGGGCCTCGGTGCTGATGGACGCGCCGCTCAGGACGAAGGCGGGCAGGATCCCGACGGGGTCCAGGGCGTCGTCCTCGTTGACGTCGACGCCGAAGCCGGCGAAGAGTTCCTTGAGGCGGTCGGTGTAGTGGACCGAATCGGCCCCGATCTTCATGACGGTCTGCATGGTGTCCTTCCGCGATCCGGTTTCCCCGCCGAGGCGGGTGCCCCCCGGCGCGAGACCGCACCATACTCGGGCCGGGCGCACCGCACCGGCCGCGGGTGTCACCGGGCCGTGACCGTGGGCGCCTTCCAGTTCCAGTTCTGCCAGCAGCAGAACGGCGTGGACGGCAGCGCCTGCAGCCGATTCCACGGGAACGCCTCGAAGATCGCCTTTCGGTCGGCACCGGCAAGGATGCGGGTGAACGGGTTGCGGCCGATCCCGCGGGGGTCCTCGCCGTAGAACACCACGGCGCCGGACTTGTCGCGCACGACGATCCCGTAGCGCTGCGCGGCCACCGCCACCATCCGCACCAGCGGGTGCAGATCCAGCGAGGCGATGTCCAGGGACGGGTCCAGCCGGAAGCGCTGGCCCTCCATGGGGGCGTCCGGGTTCTCGGACCAGCCGTCGGTGCGGGTGGCCGGCAGGGTGAGCCGCTCCCGCAGGGGCTCTGGGATCGCGATCGCGATGGCGTGGTCGATGCGCCCGCGCCGGATGTCGCGTTCGGTGACGACGCCCGCGGCGGCCGGCAGCCCGGATGCCGTGGCCCCGTAGGGCGCTTCGATGATGCCGGGCGACCGCGACACGCCGAGGATCCGCGCGCCGGCCTTGGCCGTGAGCCGGCCACCGGTGCGCTGGAAGCCCCAGAACTCCCACATCGTGTCGCTGGTGGGCTGCCAGATCACCACGTGCTGGTCCAGCCCCGCCGACGGGCGGACGCGCGCGGGCACCGGGATGGGGGAGGACCAGCGGAAGCTGCTGCCCCTGCGATGCGAGACACCGGGCGGCTCGTGCACCCGCACGCGCTTCACCTTCGGCCCCACCCGGTAGATGGGCACGCTGTACCGCTCGATGTTCATCCACGGGCCGCCGTACGCGTCCTTCTGACGGATCAGCTCCGCCACGATCGCGTCGGACCGGGGGTGCAGCCCCGATCCGGGCTTCAGCGGCGTGTTCCAGAAGCTGCCGGGGGAGAACATCTGCCCGGGAGGGGCGGCGGGGAGCGCGGCGGCGGCGGCGGCCGGAAGGGCGGCCAGCATCACGAGTGCCGCGACCAGAAGGGGGCGTGGTCGTCGCATCGGCGGCGAGCCTACCCGCAACCGCACGTCGCCCGCCCGGAGACCGGGCGCGGCGTGACACGCCGGTGTCAGCGCGGCGGCAGCGTGCGCAGCGCGTCGGCGGTGGGACCGCCGGGCAGGAACTCCAGCCCCACGGCGCCCGAGTACCCGATCTCCTCCAGGCGGGCCACCAGCCGGGCCAGGTCCAGGCGCCCGGTGCCGGGCGCGCCACGGCCCGGGCAGTCGGCGAACTGGACGTGGCCGAGCCGGCCGGCCACCGCATCCAGCTCGGTGACCGGGTCCAGGCCCGCCATCGCCGCGTGGTAGGCGTCGAAGAGCACCGTGACCGCGGGATGGTCCACCAGCTCCACGAAGCGCGCGGCGTCCGCCGGGGTCCACAGCAGCGGGTCATCGACGTCCACGGCGTTGAGGTGCTCGATGACCAACCGCCCGCCCATCGGCGCGACCGCCTCCGCCGCGGCGCGCACGGCCTCCACCGCCGCCCGCAGCTGGTCCTCCCAGGGCTCGCCGGGACGCACCCGCCCCACCAGGAGGTTGACGGCGGATCCGCCCGCGGCGACGGCGACCCGGGCCGCGGCGACGGCGGCCGCCACCACCTCGTCGCGCCGCGCGGGGTCGTTGCAGTAGCCGCGCTCGCCGGCCGCCAGATCGCCCCCGTCGGCGTTCACGGCAGCCGCTCGCAGGCCGGCGCCGCGCACGGCCTGCGCCCAGGCGGCCGGGTCCTCGGCGGGCGGCCACCATGACTCCACCAGGCTGAACCCGGCGGCCGCCGCCGCGGCCGGGCGCTCCAGCGGCGGCAGCTCGGTGAACAGCGTCGACAGGTGCGCGGACCAGGCGATCACGCGCCGAGCTCCCGGCGCCGCGCGGTGAACCTGCGTCCCTCGGCCAGCGCATCGGCCCGCAGGCGGGCGACATCCGCCGCCCCGGGTCCCCGGGTCCACTCCGCGAACGCGCCGCCGGACTCGGCCCGCTCGGTGAGCGCGCCGGGCACCGCCGCCCCCGCGGCCAGGTGGGGGAACAGCTGCCGCGACACCGCGGCGAAGGTGCGCAGACCGCCCAGGTCCGCGGTCGCCAGCGGTCCGGCCGCCATCCACCGCGGCGCCAGCCCGTCGGCCACGGCGGCGTCGATGTCCTGCGCGGAGGCCACGCCCGCCTCCAGCATGTGGAGGCATTCGCGCAGCACGGCGAACTGGATGCGGTTCCAGATGAACCCCGGCACGTCCGCCCGGGCGACCAGCGGCGTCTTGCCCATCGCCGCCGCCAGCGCGCACAACCGCTCGACCACCGCCGGAGCCGTCGCCGGGCCGGGGATCACCTCGACCACGCCGGTCAGGTGCGCGGGCTTCAGGAAGTGCAGCCCGGCGAAGCGACCGGGGTGCGCCAGGGGACGGGCGACGTCCTCGATCCGGAGGCTCGAGGTGTTGGTAACGATCACCGCATCGGCGTCCACGTGCGGTTCCACGGCAGCCAGCAGCCGGTGTTTGGCGGCGAGGTCCTCCACGATGGTCTCCACCACCAGGCCGGCGCCGCGCATGCCGTCGGCGTCGGCCAGGCAGGGGACCGGCGCCCCGCCGTCGCCCGCCAGCAGGGCCGCCGCCCGTGCGCAGGCGTCCGCGGAACGCTCGGGCGCCCGCCCGGCGATGCGCACGCGCATGCCGGCGTCCGCCAGCGAGGCGGCGATCTCCGGCCCCATCGCTCCCGTGCCCAGCACCACCGCGATTCCACCGTCCGCGCTCATGTGGGCCGCCTCCTCAGGTGTCCTTGACGATGATGTTCCCGACCACGTGGGCCACGCTTTCGCACGCGTTGATGGCCGACTCCAGCGCCTCGTGGATGTCCTTCCAGCGGATCACGCTCAGCGGGTCGATGCCGGGCTGGCGGAACAGGGCCGCGATGGCGTCGCGCTGGATGGTGTCCCCGCGATCCTCGAGCGCCCGGATGCGAACCAGCGTCCCCCGGGGGTCGCTGCGGCCGCCCAGTCCGCCGAGCGCCTCGGCGACCCCCTCGCATGCCAGCACCAGCACCTCGCACTGCTCGATGGCCGCGGGGCTCGTGCGGTCGACCGCGTAGAGATCGAGCAACTGGGAGGCGCGATAGGTCTGGTCGACGATGTCGTCCACGCGGGTGGCCAGCTCGTACACGTCCTCGCGGCGCAGCGGCGACGCGCGACGCCCGTGCAGGCTGGAGACCAGCTCACGCGTGAGGACGTCGCCCGCGCGCTCGAACTCCTTCATCGCCGCGGCGGACACCGAGGCGTCGGGCCATTCGCCGAAGCGGCGCGATGCGGCGCGTGCCGCCTCGACGGCGTTCTGCCCCGCGCGGGCGAGGCGAGCGTGGAACTCCGTCGCCTTCGGGCGCAGGGGGAACCGCATCGGGGGGCACCACCGGGTCGGACGATGTGCGGCCGCGCGCGGCGGCGGGGCGAGAATACTCCCGCCGGCCGCCGCCGTGGCACGCCGGTTCGCCTATGCCGGAGCCGCTCCGGGAGGCATGGGCGCCGGGCCGCCGGGGACCGGTTCCATCCCACCGGGGTCGAGCCGGAACGGCGGGTAGACGTCGGTCATGAGGGCCGCGTAGGCCGTCGTGCGCATCGCCCAGCGGTTGAGGCCGATCACCAGCTCGAACAGGGCCGGCCGGTAGGTCCCCGTGACCGCCAGCAGCACCACCGCCACCAGCACCACGATCCCCGCGACGCTCGCCTGGGCGCCCCAGCCGCCGGCGATGAGGCCGGCGATCACGTACTGCGGGATGCCCAGCAACCACCAGCCGATCAGCGGCAGACCGCGCCGGCCGGGCCCCTCCGGGTACTCCATCCGCAGGCGGGCGGGGTAGTCCGGCACGTCGGCCAGCGTGAACGGCGGGTACCGGTCGGTCGACAGCGGACCGCAGGCGTACGCCTGGACCCGCCACGTCCAGCGCAGCACGCCGACGGTGAACTCGAACATGCCTCGCGGGTACCGGCCGGTGAACAGCCGCGCCACGAACGCGACCAGGGTGACGACCGCGAACGCGATCCACAGGCCGATCAGGACCACGAAGTGGGGGATGGCGAGCACCCATTTCACGATCCACAGCCACCGCGAGAGCGGCTCGTCCAGACGCGCCTCCAGCACCAGCGGGTGTCGGTCGGTCATCGTGCACCTCCTCACACGGATGTCCTTCCCGTTCACTCTCCGCCCGCCGGGGGGACCGGGGCATCGGTCTGCGCCCTGTCCGGGCTCCGGGGTTCCACGGGGCCCCGCCGGCCGGGCCGTTCACGCACGTCCTTGAGCCCGCGCCGCCGCATCACCAGGGCCTCGGTCACCGGCCTGCCGGTGACGCCGTGCACGAGGATCGAGGTGACCACGCACGCCGTGACCGTCCAGAGCATCAGCTCCGCCTCGGCCGGGGCGAGCACCCCGGCCGCCACCACCGCGCTGGCGTAGTAGAGGGACCCGACGCCCCGCACGCCGAACCACCCGATCCACAACCGCGCCCGCCAGTCCCACCTCCGGGGCAGCGCAGCGAAGGTCGCCAGCGGCCGGATGACGACCAGCAGCAGCGCCACCAGCAGCCAGCCCGACCATCCCGGCACCGTGAGCCCGCTGAGCGTGAGCGAGCTGCCCAGCAGCAGGATCACCGCCAGCTCCGCGACCTTCTCCACGGTCTCGGCACCGCCGTGGGCGCCCTCATTCCGCTCGTGGTCGCGCTCGTATCGGCGGAAGCCGACCCCGCCCGCGAACGCCGCCAGGAAGCCGTAGCCGCCCACGAGGTCGGTGAGGCCGTACACCACCAGCAGCGCGCCCATGGCGGCCCAGCCGTCCATCGAACGCGCCACCAGGCGCCGGTCGCGCAACCGCGTGAAGGTCCAGCCGAGCGCCCAGCCCGCAGCGCCGCCGATCACGATCCCGGCCGGGATCGCCCACAGCACGTCGGCGAGCAGCCACTCCCCGGCCCAGCCGCTGCCTCCGGCCGCGACGAACATCCCCATGAACACGAACGGGAACGCGAGCCCGTCGTTGAGCCCGGCCTCGGTGGTGATGGCCACGCTCGCCTCGTCCTCGCGTTCCTCGCCGGGCGGTCCCACGCCGAGGTCCCCGGCCAGCACGGGGTCGGTGGGGGCGAGGGCCGCCGCCATCACGATCGCGGCACCCGCACCCATCCCCATGGCGCCCCACCCGAACGCGGCGACGGCCACGATGGTGGCCGGCATGACCACCGCCAGCATCAGCGCCGGCGCCCGCCACGTGCGGCCCCGCAGGGGGCTGTCGAGACGCATGCCGCCGGCGAAGAGGGCCACGATGACCGCGAACTCGGTGAGACGCTCGCCGATGTGCGCGTCGGCCACCGGGTCGTACCAGTCCACGCCCAGCAGGGCGATCACCGGAGCGGCGGCCACCCCCAGCCCCAGGTAGACCACGCTCGCCGAGAATGCCCGCTCGCGCTGGTGCGTGAGGGCGAAGATCGCGGCGAACAGGGCGAGACCCGCCGCCACCAGCCCCACGGCGAACAGGGTGCCGCCGTGCCAGCCGGGGACGATGGCGGCGGTGAGGGGCATGCGCCAACCAGGTTCCCGGTGGGCGGCCGGGTCACACCGCCGGGCCGATCAGGCGGCGCGGCGCATGCATGCCAGCACGGCCTCGGCGCACGCGGTGATGTCCGCGCCGGTGGTCGCCTGGTCGGACACCGAGAGCCGCATCGCCGGACGCCCCTTCCAGACGGTCCCGCCCGCCCAGGTCGTGCCCTCCCGCTGCACGGCGGCGATCACGCGCGTGGTGCGCGCATCGTCACCGAACCGCGCCAGCACCTGGTTGAGCACCACGGGCGCGGCGATCTCGGCCCCGCCCCGCCGCAGCAGCGCGGCGAGCCGCTCGGCGTGGGCGCAGCACTCCTCGACCATCGCGGCGACGCCGCTGCGGCCCCGGGCGGCGATGACCGCCCAGGCCTCGATTCCGCGCGCCCGCTGGGACATCTGCAGCGACAGGTGCATGGGCACCCGCTCGGCATCGCTTGCCACGTATGCCGCGTCCGTGGCGAGCGCCCGGCGCAGGTCGTCTCCCCGGGCGCACACCGCCAGGCCGGAGTCGTAGGAGACGTTGAGCCACTTGTGCAGATCGGTGGCCCACGAGTCGGCACCGTCCACGCCCGCCACGGTGCCCGCCCGCCCGGGCGCCGCGGCGGCCCACAGGCCGAACGCGCCGTCCACGTGGACCCACGCCCCGGCCTCCCGGGCCGCGGCGATCACCGGGCCGAAGGGGTCGCTGTGCCCGGTGTTGACGTTTCCGGCCTGCAGGACCACCAGCGTCCGGTCATCCAGAGGAGGGAGCTGATCCGCGATGAGCCGCCCGCAGCCGTCGGTGGGCACCAGGACGGTGTCGCGCGACCCGAGCCCCGCCGCGCGCAGCGCCTTGAGGGCCGACACGTGCACCTCCTCGCCGGTCACGACGCGCAGCGCCGGGGCGCCCGCCATGCCGCGCTCGTCCACGCTCCAGCCCTGGCGGTGCAGCAGGGCATCCCGGGCCGCGAGGATGCAGGTGAGGTTGGCGATGGTCGCCCCGCCGCAGAACGCCCCGGTCGCGGTCTCCGGCAGGCCCAGCAGGCGGGTGCACCAGTCCGCGGCCACCGCGTCCAGCCGGGCCGCGACGGGTGACATCACCGGCATCGCGCCGTTCTGGTCCCACGCCCCCGACAGGATCGCGGCGGCCTGCGCCGCCGGGTCGGTCCCGCCGGTCACGAACCCCAGGTAGCGCCCGGCGTTGGACACCACCGTGGCCGGAGAGCCCAGGCGGTCCAGGCGCTCCAGCACCTCGGCGGCGGGCGCGCCATGGTCGGGCAGGGCGTCCGGGAACCCCGTGAGGGCGTCGACGGCGGCGTCCGTCGGCCACACCGGGCGGTGGGCCGCGGTGCGCAGGTACGCGGCGGCGCGGGCGGCGGCGTCCATGATCAGGTCGGTGCGGTCGGTGGTCATGCCGCAGTTGACCGCCCCGGGGCGGCCGGCGCAAGCCGGGGTCCTACAGGCCGTGGAGCGCGCCGCCCTCGACGGGGATCATGGCGCCGGTCACATACGAGGCGGCGGGGGAGAGCGTGAACGCCGCCACCCGGCCGAACTCCTCGGGCCGGCCGTACCGCCGCAGCGGGATCTGCTCCTCCTTGCGGGCGCGCTCGATGGGTCCGCGGTCCAGCGCGCGGATGCGGTCGGTGTCGATGCGGCCCGGCAGGAGCGCGTTCACGCGGATCCCCCGCGGCCCGAGCTCCGCGGCGGCGTCCTTGACGAGCATCGCCAGCCCCGGCCGCAGCCCGTTCGAGATCGCCAGGCCGGCGATGGGCTCGCGCACGCTCACCGAGAGGACCAGCGCGATCGCGCCGCCCTCGCCGAGCGCCCCGGCGACGGCCCGCACCGCCCGCAGCGTGCCCAGGAACACCGACTCGAAGGCGACCCGCCAGTCCTCCTCCGGCGCGTCCAGCAGCCCGCCGGCCGGCGGACCGCCCACGCTGATGAGTGCGCCGTCGAGTCGCCCCCAGCGATCCATGGCCTCCGCCACCAGGCGGGCCGGGGTGTCGGCATCGCCGAGATCGGCCGGGATGCCGTGGGCGCCCGGCCCCAGCGTGTCCACGGCGGCCGCGACCGCGACGGGGTCGCGGCTGGAGACGATCACCCGGGCGCCCTCGGCCACCAGCGCACGGGCGCTCGCGAAGCCCAGGCCCCGGGAGGCGCCGGTGAGCACGAACACGCGCCCGTCGAGGTCCAGGTCCATGGCCCCACCCTACGACCGGGCGGCCCCGCGGTCAATCGCCGCGCAGGACCGCCGCGACCTCCGCCAGGTCGTCGTTGAGCTGGTGGTCGCGCCTCGGCAGCAGGTGCACGCGGGCCTGGGGGATGGCGGTCGCGTACAGGCCGGCATGCGACGCCGGGATGACCTCGTCCTCGAGCCCGTGGAACACGTGGACGGGCACGCCGGTGGGCAGTCGGCTGCCGAGGTCGGCGGGGAGCATGAACTCCTCGCCGGGCCAGCCACCCTCGCCGACGAAGGGCGCCGAGATCACCACGATGGCGCCCGGCGCGCGCGTGGGCGGGCCCTCGGCGAGCGTGTGGAGCAGCAGCGTCCCGCCGGCGGAGTGGCCCACCACCGCCGCGCCATCGTCCAGGGCCGCCAGCTCCCGCCGGATCACCGGTCCCCAGGCCGCCGCGCTGGGGTCGTCCTCACCGGGCATGCGCGGGTAGCGCACCTCGGCGCCCGGCCCGAGGGCCCGGCACAGGTCGTCGGCCAGCCGCACGTCCCACTCGTCGTGCACGCCGGCCCCGGCGCCCTGGATGAACAGCACCTGGCGCACCCGTGTCATCGCCACCGTCCCCCGGAATCGGCCGGAACCCGCCCGGGCGCCGTCAGCACCTGATGTCCTCCAGGCGAGGATCCCGCAGCCGCACGGTGACGCTGATCGGGACGTCCACGCCATCCGCGTAGCCGGTGTGGACGAGCACCGTCGCCACGTCGCCGCGGACCACCGCTGCGTCGATGCGAACGACCAGCGGCGTGTTCTGGGCGCAGACCACGGCGTCCTGCCCGGTGCCCTCGTTCGTCAGCGCCACCAGCCGCGCGGCCAACCCCGGCGTCACGTACGCCTCGGCGGGTCCGGGACACGGCCGTTGCGTCGGGGGACGCGCGAAGCAGTTGCCCAGCAGCGGCGTATCCTCTCCGGCTCGGGCGTATGGCAGATAGATGCGCTGCACGAGGGCCAGCGCCTCGGCCGCGGATGGCGTCGTCCCGGTCGTGGCGCCGCCGCCACAGCCGGCGACGGCCAACATGGCCCCGCCGATCGCGGCAAGCGCTCGTCGCATCCAATGGCCCTTCGATCATTCGTCGTCGCGGGGGGACGAGGGAGCCGGTGCCCCGCGGGCCGGCATCTCCTGCCGCGTGTCACCGACATCGAAGCAGCCATGGAGGCCCACCGCGACCCGCACGTGGGGAGGGACACGCTCGCTGGGCCGCGGTCGTCGTTCCGGACCATACGGTGCCGCTCCAGCTCGGCTCCACGGGACGGCGATCACCTGAGAACGGTTCGCCGACCCGTTGACGTTCACAGCACGCGCGGCAGGATTCGAACCTGCGACCTTTGGCTCCGGAGGCCAACGCTCTATCCACTGAGCTACGCGCGCAAGCTCCGGCATGTTAGCCCAGGCCTCCGCCAGCGCCGCCAGTGCGGAGTCGCGCACCGTGGCGTCCGCCGCGCCCGACAGGCCCCGGGCGCCGTCCGCCGCGTTGAAGCCCAGCAGGATGGGGGCCCCCGTCACCGCATCCATGTTCACCCAGTAGGCCCAGCGGCCGTCGGCGGCCGGGGCGACGCGGCCCAGGACCGCGGCGTCGCCCCAGAACGCCTCCGGGAACCGCAGGTACAGCTTGTCGAGCACGCCCATGCCCAGCCGCTCCACCGCCTGCACCTTGCGGTCGGCGGGGAAGGGGTCGAAGTCGATCTCGTCCCGCTTGAGCACACCGAGGGGGAGGGTCATCACCACGGCGTCGGCGTCCACGCGCCCGCCGCCGGCGGTGGACACCTCCACCCGCCCGTCGCGTGAGCGCACCGCGGCGACCCGCTCGCCCAGGCGGATCTCCAGTCCCCGGGCCAGGTGTGCCGCGAGACGGTCGTAGCCGTCGGGCAGCAGGACGTCGCCCCCGCGCTGCTCCTCGCCGGCGTCCCACCACATTAGGCTCAGCTCCCGCGGCGAGGCGGCGTACTCCCCGTCGATCTCCGCCCGCACCGCGAACCGGAACGGGGCCCCGCCGTCGCCCAGCACCTCGGCCAGGGGCCGGTCCGGGCCTCCCGCCTCCTGGGCCGCCGCCACGCGCCGCAGCGCCCGGGCCAGCGCCTCCTCACCGGACGGCCCACCGCGCAGATCCACGTCGTCGTAGTCGAACGGCACCATCCGGGCCCCGGCGCGGCGCGCGATCTCGGCCACCGGGTTGCCATCCACGCCGTGGATCCAGGACGCACCCAGCTCGAGCGGCGGCCCGAGCGAGCGGTCGGTCCAGACCCGCCCCCCGATGCGGTCGCGTGCCTCCAGCACCACCACCCGCCGCCCGGCCGCGGCGAGGCGCTCGGCGCAGGCGAGCCCGGCCATCCCCGCGCCGGCCACGATCACCGACGACGCCCCGGCGGCGATCGCCTCACCCGCCGCCCGGCGACCGCTGCGCACCGCGCCGTGCACCGTGGACGGCGCACCGGCGTCCGTGGCCTCCCCGGCCCAGAACACGCCGTCCGGGCCGGGAGCGCCCAGCGCCCGCCGGTCGGCGGGCGAGGAGCCCACGGCATGGAACGAGTAGGAGCCGCGCGCGAACGGATCCGCGAGCCAGTCGGTGCGCAGGACCCCGGCCACGCGACGCGGGTCGGCGCCGCCGCCGCCACACGCGCTCACGCCGGCCAGCGCGACGCCGAGCGCCGCGAGCAGGAACCCCCGGCGGTCGAGGCCACGGGTCACCGGCGGACGCGGGTCATCGACCGCTCAGTACTCGGCGCGGGTCGTTCGCAGCGCCCCGGCCCCGACGAACGCCCCCACCCAGCCCAGCACCACCGCGATCGCCAGGGGGATGCCGAAGTCGTCCGAGCCGCTGAGCACCCCGACCGCGATGGGGAGCACCACCGGCTCCAGCGCGTCGCTGATGAGGGTGAGCAGCGCCAGCAGGTTGAAGCCGGCCAGGTTCAGCACGAGCGTCACCACGATCGCCGCACCCACCGAGCGCAGCAGCGCGCCCACCGCGAGGGCGATCGCGCCGAACACCAGCGACACCAGCACCGGCTGCCAGACCAGCAGCCCGAGGTCCGATCCGCCGATGGACCCGTCCGCGGTTCCGAAGATCGTGGTGTCGCTCCCCCGGAACGCGAAGGCGCCGACCCCGACCAGCAGCATGGCCGGGAGCATGCCCGCGACCAGCGCGATCGCGAACGCCGGATAGCGGACCAGGTAGAGCCCGAGCTTGGAGCGCCCGGTCATGACCAGATAGCGGAACGTCCCCTGTTGGGTGTCGTAGGCGCCCTCCTGGGCGCCGATGAGGGCCGCCATCACGAACCCGACGAAGCTCAGGACGTCCCGGCCGGCGTTCAGCACCTCCACGCGCGTCACCACGTCGTCGCCGCCCCGCGTGCCGCTCACGATGGCCGCCACGACGATGACGCCGATCGCCGCCAGGAGCATCGCGCCGACGTGCGACCAGTACATGCCGCGCC
This sequence comes from Actinobacteria bacterium Ga0077560, assembly GCA_001464275.1. Lineage (GTDB taxonomy): Bacteria > Actinomycetota > Thermoleophilia > Miltoncostaeales > Miltoncostaeaceae. The sequence continues at coordinate 16,772 of LNFL01000109.1, forward strand.
GGCGGACGATCTTGAGGATCTCCTGGACCAGCATCAGCCGGCCACCGGTGCGGGAGGCGGAGGAGGCATGCCCCCGCTGCTCGGCGTGGCGCCCGCGGTGATCTGCAGGTAGCGCTGCTCCAGGCTCTCCTCGTACTTGGCGACCGAGGCGACGCCGACGCCGGCCTCGACCAGCGCTCGGGTGATGCCCATCGCGGCCTCGCGCGTGGTGGAGCCCACGGCCAGGAGCCGGCTCCCGGCGCGGTTGCGCACCGCGGTCACGCCCGGCAGGCCGTGCAGCACCCCGAGCGCCCGGCCCACGTCGTCGCAGTCGACCTCGATGCCGGTCTCGCCGGCCTCGATGAGCTCGCGCATCGACCCCTGCACCATCACGGTGCCGTGGTTCACGATGGCCACCGCGTCGCAGATCCGCTGCACCTCGTCCAGCAGGTGCGAGGACAGGAACACCGTGCGGCCCTCCTGGTCGACCAGGCCGCGGATCATCTCGCGGAACTCGGCCATGCCGGCGGGGTCGAGCCCGTTGCTGGGCTCGTCGAGGATGAGCAGCTCCGGGTCGCTGAGCAGCGCACGCGCGACGCCCAGCCGCTGGCGCATGCCCAGCGAATAGCGCGACACGCGCTCTCCGCCGCGAGCCTCCAGGCCCACGCGCGCCAGGACCGCGGGGATGCGGGCGCGCGCATCCCGGTCCAGCAGCGCCGCCCACGCCTCCAGGTTCTGCCGGCCCGTGAGGTAGGGGTAGAAGCGCGGCTCCTCGACCATGCCCCCAACCCGGCGCAGCGCCCGGACCGGATCGGCGGCCACGTCCACGCCGCGCACCCGCGCGGTCCCGGAGCTGGGCCGGGCGAGGGCGAGCAGCATCCGGATGAGCGTGGTCTTGCCGGCCCCATTGGGGCCGAGGAAGCCGAAGCAGGTGCCGGCGGGGACCGAGAGGGCCACCTCGCGGACCGCGAACCGCTGGCCGAAGCGCTTGGTGAGGGACTCGGTCTCGATGATCGGGGGCGTCATCGCGGCGCAGCGTAGAAGATGTCCGCGGATGGCGGAAACACGAATCGGTGTCGTGTCCGACACGCATTTCCCGCGACGCGGCGGCGGCGTGCTGCCGCCGCCCTGCCGGGAGCTGCTGGCCGGATGCGACCTGATCGTCCACGCGGGCGACCTGTGCGATATGGACGCCCTGCGCGCGCTGCGGGCCATCGGGCCACCGGTGCTCGCCGTCCACGGCAACGCCGATGACCCGCACGTGCGGGCGCTGCTGCCGCCCACCGAGACATTCGACCGTCACGGGACGCGCGTGGTGGTGGTGCACGACGCGGGCCCCGCCCAGGGACGCCTCGCCCGCATGGCCCGGCGGTTCCCCGACGCCCGGGTGGTGATCTTCGGGCACAGCCACATCCCGCTCGTGGAGCAGGGGCCGGGGCTGCTGATCCTGAACCCCGGCAGCCCCACCGACCGCCGCCGTCAGCCGCACCACACCATGGCCGTGCTCACCCTCGCCGACGGCCGCCCGCCCGCCGCCGAACACGTGGTGGTCGATCCGGCCTGACCGCCCGGCGCTAGTGTCCGCGCCGATGGATCTGTGGGTCACCTTCATCGGCACCGCGGCGTCGGTGCCCACCGCGGCGCGGGGCACCGCGGCGACGCTCATCGCCCGGGGCGGCGAGCAGCGCCAGCTGCTGCGGTCCGGCCTGGGGCTGGTGGAACTCGACCAGATCCTCATCACACACCTGCACGGCGACCACTACCTGGGCCTGCCGGGGCTCCTGAAGACCTACGGCCTGCGCGGGCGCACGCGACCGGTGCACCTGGCCGGCCCGCGGGGCCTGGCCAAGCTGCTGGAGGTCCTGCGCCCGGTCATCGGGCGCACGCCGTTCCCGCTGGAGGTGACCGAGCTGGGCCCGGGGGGCGTGCCCTGGCGCTCCGACGGCGCGCGCATCGAGGCGTTCGCGACCAGCCACGGGGTGCCGTCGGTGGGCTACGCCCTCATCGAGGAGGACCGCCCCGGCATGTTCGACGTGGCCGCCGCGCGCGCCCTGGGCGTTCCCGCCGGGCCCATGTTCGGCCGCCTGCAGCGTGGCGAGACGGTCGAGGTGGAGGGCGGCACGGTGCGCCCCGAGCAGGTGCTCGGCGAGGCCCGCCGCGGACGGCGGCTGGTGCTCACCGGCGACAGCGAGCCGTGCGCGGGCACCGTGCAGGCCGCCCATGGGGCGGACCTGCTGGTCCACGAGGCGACGTTCTGCGAGGACGAGCGCGACCGCGCCCGCGAGACCCACCACTCCACCGCCCGTGAGGCCGCGGAGGTCGCCGCGACCGCCGGCGTGGGGCTCCTGGCATTGACCCACATCTCCAGCCGGTTCATGCCGCGCGACATCCGCGAGGAGGCCCGCGCGGTGTTCGCCGAGACCGTCGTGCCGCGGGACTTCGACCAGGTGGAGCTGCCCTTCGCCGAGCGCGGCGCGCCGGTGTTCCACCCCGGCGGGGCGCGCCGCGACGGGGGACAGGACGGCGACGCCGCATCCGCCGGCCCTGATAGCGTGGCCTGACACTCCACCCGACCTTTAACCCGGCCCCGTGAGGCCGGAAAGGAGCGGCACATGCAGCACAGCCCCGTCACGACGGCCCACCAGCCGCACCCGTGACCGGCGAGCCGGTGAAGCAGCTGGTCGACGCAGACCAGTTCCGCCGGACCGTCGCCCGCATCGCCCACGAGATCGTCGAACGCCACGCCGACCCGGCGGGCGTCGCCCTGGTGGGGATCCGCACCCGCGGTGTCCCGCTCGCGGCACGCCTCGTGGAGCACATCGAGCGGTTCACCGGCATCCGCCCCGCCCTGGGCAGCGTCGACATCGCCCTCTACCGCGACGACGTGTCCTCGGGCGCGCTCCCGGTGGTGGGTGAGACCGACCTCCCGTTCCCCGTGTCGGAGCGCTCGATCATCCTCGTGGACGACGTGCTCTACACCGGGCGCACCATCCGCGCCGCCATCGACGCCCTGTTCGACTACGGGCGCCCCCCGCTCGTGCAGCTGGCGGTCCTCGTGGACCGCGGCCACCGCGAGCTGCCCATCCGCCCCGACTTCGTCGGCCGCAACCTGCCCACCTCACGCAACGAGCGTGTGCGCGTGCGCCTGGCCGAGATCGACGGGGAGGACGAGATCCAGCTGGTCAACCAGGAGACAGCATGAGCTCCCGACGCTCCCTCATCGCCATCGGCGACCTCACCCGGGACGAGATCACCCGCATGCTCGACCTCGCGGAGCGCTTCTCCGAGGTCATGCGGCGCGACATCAAGAAGGTCCCGACGCTGCGCGGCCGCACCGTGATCAACATGTTCTTCGAGGCCTCCACGCGCACCGCCACCTCCTTCGAGCTGGCCGGCAAGCGCATGTCCGCCGACGTGGTGAACGTCAAGGGCTCCGGCTCATCGGTGGAGAAGGGGGAGACCCTCAAGGACACGGTCCTCACGCTCAACGCCTACCAGCCGGACATCCTGGTGATCCGGCACAAGGCGGCGGGCGCCTGCGCCGCGGCCGCCCGCTACACCACCGCGGCGGTCATCAACGCCGGTGACGGCAAGCACGAGCACCCCACCCAGGCGCTGCTCGACCTCTACACGCTGCGCCGCGCCACCGGGGCCCTGGAGGGCCTGCACGTGGCGTTCGTCGGCGACGTCCTGCACTCCCGCGTGGCCCGCTCCGGCGCCATCGCCCTGGCCACCATGGGCGCGAGGGTCACCTTCGTGTCGCCGCCCACCCTGCTGCCCCGTGACGCGGCGGAGGGCCTGGGCGTGGAGGTCTCCACCGACATCCGCGACATCGCGGACGCCGACGTCGTCTACGCCCTGCGCATGCAGCACGAGCGAATGGGCAAGGGCGGGTTCGTGCCGTCCCTGCGCGAGTACGCCACCCAGTACGGGATCGGCCACCACCGGCTGCGGCCCGGGCAGCTGGTCATGCACGCCGGCCCGATGAACCGGGGCGTGGAGATCACCGACGACCTGGCGGACGACCCGACGGCCCTCATCACCACCCAGGTGGAGAGCGGCATGGTGGTGCGGATGGCCGTGATGTACGACCTGCTCACCGAGAGCAGCGCGCAGCGGACGCCCGAGGCCGTGGCCGAGGCGGTGGCCGCGTGAGCGCCCGCCTGGTGCAGCGGCCCGGCCCGGCCGCCTCGCTGGTCATCCGCGGCGCCCGCATCCTGGACCCCATCGCCGGCATCGACCGGGTGGGCGATCTCGTCGTGCGCGACGGGGTGATCGGCGGGGACCCCGCCGGGCTGGAGGAGGTCGACGGCACCGGCCTGCTGGTGGTGCCCGGCTTCGTGGACCCGCACGTGCACCTGCGCACGCCCGGGCGCGAGGACACCGAGGACCTGGCCAGCGGCTCGCTGTCGGGCGCCGCCGGCGGCTTCGTCGCCATCGCGGCGATGCCGAACACCCAGCCGCCGGTGGACGACGCCCAGGACCTGGTGCGCCTGCTGGAGCTGGCCGAGCGCGACGCGGTGATCCCGGTGGGCTTCATCGCCGCCATCACCAAGGGCCAGGAGGGCTCGCAGCTCACCGAGGCCGCCGAGCTCGCCGAGCTGGGCGCGGTGGCGCTGTCGGACGACGGCCGCCCGGTGTCCGACGCCGCCGTGTTCCGGCGGGCCCTGCAGTACCAGCGCCTGGCCGGCCTGCCGTTCACGCTGCACGAGGAGGACATGCACCTCTCCGGCGACGGGTGCATGCACGAGGGGCCCGTGTCGGCCCGCCTGGGCGTGGGCGGCATCCCCGCCGTGTCGGAGGCCATCGCGGTGGGCCGCGACGTGCTGCTGGCCCATTACGAGGGCGCCCGCATCCACATCTGCCACGTCTCGGCCAAGGAGACGATCGAGGAGGTCCGGCGCGGCAAGGCGATGGGCGTCCGGATCACCGCCGAGGTGAGCCCGCACCACCTGCTGCTCATCGACGAGGACTGCGAGAACCTCGACGCGGCGACCCGCAAGATGAACCCCCCGCTGCGCGGTCGCGCGGACCGGGAGGCGCTCATCGAGGCGCTCATCGACGGCACCCTGGACTGCGTGGCCACCGACCACGCCCCGCACGGGGCGAGTGAGAAGGAGCTGCCGTTCGAGGAGGCCCCGTTCGGGGTGACCGGCCTGGAGACGGCGTTCGCGGCCCTGCACACCCACCTGGTGCGCACCGGCCGGATGCCGCTGGAGCTGCTGATCCGCCGCATGAGCGGCGACGCGGCGCGGGTGCTGGACATGCCCGAGCCCACGCTGGCCGACGGGGCGACCGCCAACCTGGCCGTCATCGACCCCGATGCCGTCTGGCGGGTCGGGGCGGACGGCTTTCGCAGCAAGTCGAGCAACTCGGCGTTCCTGGGCGACGAGCTCACCGGGCGCGTGACGATGACCATCGCAGGAGGGCAGATCGCATGGCGGACCTGACCGGACGGCACCCCGGGCTGCTGCGCCGCGGGGAGGTGGGCCTCATCGTCGTGGACGTCCAGGAGGCGTTCCGCCCCGTGATCGGCGGCTTCGACGAGGTCGTGCGCAACTGCCGGATCCTCACCGAGGGCTTCGGCATCCTCGGCGCGCCGGTGCTGGTGAGCGAGCAGTACCCCAAGGGCCTGGGCCACACGGTCGCCGAGGTCGCCGAGGTGCTGCCCGCCGGCAGCCCGCTGGTCGAGAAGCTGCGCTTCTCGGCGATCGGCGTCGAGGAGTTCGACGAGGCGCTGGCCGCCACCGGCCTGCGCCGCTGGGTGGTGTGCGGCATCGAGGTCCACGTCTGCGTGAACCAGACCGTGAACGACCTCCTGGCCCACGGGCACGAGGTGCACCTGGCGGTGGACGCCGTCTCGTCGCGCACCGCCGCCAACCGCGAGGCGGGCATCGACAAGTGCGTCGCCGCCGGGGCGGTGCGCTCCAGCACGGAGACGGCGCTGTTCGAGCTGCTGGAGGTGGCCGGGACACCGGAGTTCAAGGCCATCAGCAAGCTGGTCCGCTGACCATGCCCACAGCGTTCGTCGTGACCGAGGACGGCCTTGTCCTCGAAGGGCGCAGCGTGGCCGCGGACGGCACCGCGCTGGGCGAGATGGTGTTCACCACCGGCATGACCGGCTACCAGGAGGCGGTCACCGACCCCTCCTACCACGGGCAGCTGCTCACCTTCGCCGCGCCGATGATCGGCAACTACGGGGCCGGCGAGAGCGCGATGGAGAGCGACCGGGCCTGGACGCCGGGCGTCGTGATGTCCCGGGCAGGCAACGGCCCGGGATCCGGAGGACCGGTGGGCTGGTGCGACTGGCTGCGCGCCCAGGGCGTGGTGGCCGTCGAGGACGTCGACACCCGCCGCCTGGTGCGGCACCTGCGCGACCGCGGCGCGATGCGCGGCGGCATCAGCACCGAGCTGGGGCCCGAGGAGCTCATCGCACGGGTGAAGGAGCACCCCTCACTGGACGGCCGGGACCTGACGCCCGAGGTCGCCGGCCCCCGCCGGATCATGGGCACCGACGGCCCGCGGGTCGTCGCGATCGACTGCGGCATGAAGCGTTCCATCGCCGAGGGCCTGGTCCGGGCCGGCTGCCGGCTGGAGATCGTCCCGGCGGGCACATCGGCGCAGGAGATCCTCGCCTTGGACCCCGACGGGATCTTCCTGAGCAACGGGCCGGGCGACCCGGCCGCGGTGACCCCGGTCATCGCCACGGTGCGCGAGCTGCTGGGCACCCGCCCGCTGTTCGGCATCTGCCTGGGACACCAGATGCTGGCCCACGCCCTGGGGCTGCGCACCGAGAAGCTGCCGTTCGGGCATCGCGGCGCCAACCATCCGGTGCGCCGCACCGACGACGACCGCGTGGAGGTGACGGTGCAGAACCACGGGTACGCCGTGGTGGGCGACGCCCTGCCCGACGGGGTGGAGGTGACCCGCGTGAGCCTGTTCGACGGGTCCGTGGAGGGCCTGGCGGCCCCCGAGCTGCGCGCCTTCTCGGTGCAGTACCACCCCGAGGCGAGCCCGGGGCCGCACGACGCCCGGTACCTGTTCAGCAGCTTCATCGAGACGGTGGCCTGATGCCCAAGCGCACCGACATCCACACCATCCTGGTCCTGGGCAGCGGCCCCATCGTGATCGGCCAGGCCGGCGAGTTCGACTACTCCGGCACGCAGGCCTGCGCGGCGCTGCGCGAGGAGGGGTACCGCGTGGTCCTGGTCAACTCCAACCCGGCCACGATCATGACCGACCCCTCGACCGCGGACCGCACCTACGTGGAGCCGCTCGACGTGGCGGCCGTGGAGCGCGTCATCGCCATCGAGCGGCCGGACGCCCTGCTGCCCACGCTTGGCGGCCAGACCGCCCTCAACCTCGCGATGTCCCTGCACAACGGCGGGATCCTGGAGCGGTACGGGGTCGAGATGATCGGCGCGGACGCCCAGGCGATCCACCGCGCCGAGGACCGCGAGGCGTTCCGCGAGACCATGGACCGGGTGGGGCTGAAGACCCCCGCCAGCGAGATCATCACCGACGTCGCGTCCGGCCTGGAGGCCGCCGAGCGGCTGGGATACCCGGTCATCCTGCGGCCCGGGTTCACCCTGGGCGGCGAGGGCGGCGGCGTCGCCCACGACCGGGCCGACCTGGAGGACCGACTGGCCCGGGCGCTCGACGCGAGCCCCATCGGCCAGGTGCTGCTGGAGCAGTCGGTGCTCGGCTGGGCCGAGTTCGAGCTCGAGGTGGTGCGTGACCGCAACGACAACGCGGTGATCATCTGCTCCATCGAGAACCTCGATCCGATGGGCGTGCACACCGGCGACTCGGTCACCGTGGCGCCGGCCATGACCCTCAGCGACCCGGAGCTGCAGGCGCTGCGCGACGCGGCCCTGCTGGTGATCCGCGCCGTGGGCGTGGAGACCGGCGGCAGCAACGTCCAGTTCGGGATGAACCGCGAGACCGGCGAGATCGTGGTCATCGAGATGAACCCGCGCGTCTCCCGCTCGTCCGCGCTGGCCTCGAAGGCCACCGGCTTCCCCATCGCGAAGATCGCGGCCCGGCTGGCGGTGGGCTACACCCTCGACGAGCTCCCCAACGACATCACGCTCGTCACACCCGCCAGCTTCGAGCCCACGCTGGACTACGTGGCGCTGAAGATCCCCCGGTTCGCGTTCGAGAAGATGCGCGGCGCGTCCTCGGAGCTGACCACCCACATGAAGAGCGTGGGGGAGGTGCTGGCCATCGGTCGCACCTTCGGCGAGGCGTTCGGCAAGGCGATGGCCGCCCGCGAGCTCGACGTGAGCCCGAGGGTTCCGGCCGACCTCGACGACGCCCTGAGGATGATGGGCGAGGGCAGCTGGGACCGGTTCGACCTCATGCTCTGGGCGGCCGGCGCCGGCGCGAGCGCCGAGCGCATCTCGGAGGCCTCCGGCGTGGACCCCTGGTTCTGCCGGCAGATCGTCGCCTTCGCCGACGCCCGCGCCGCCACGGCCGGGGCCCTGGAGGCCCTCGACGCGCCGGCGCTGCGCCGCGCGCGCCGGGCCGGCCTCACCGACCGGGACATCGCCCACGCGACCGGCGCGACCGAGCTCGAGGTGGGCCGGCGGCGCAGGGCGCTCGGCGTGCGTCCCAGCTACCACGCG